>JBNJGX010000044.1:0-13312 GCA_051748025.1 Bacteroidota bacterium | reverse complement strand
TAGGAAAGAAAGAAGGACAATAAATGTCTTCTTTAAATGCTTTTGATGTAACAAAAATGGAAAACATAATTATCAGAAAATCAAAATATTAACTTAATTAAAACCCATAATAAATTGTTTATAAACATATTATGTTTTCTGCGAAACTTTAGTCACATTAGTTAATTTTCACTTTAAAAGTGTATGCTTTACTTCGGACTTCGGACTTCAGTCTTCGGAATTATTCGTTCCCATTATTCAATTATACAAAAATGTTCGACATTAAGGACAAACACTAATTACATTTCACATATTGTAAAACAACAAACAATCACTAACTTTATGCCGCAATGTAAAAATATTTAATTTTTAATTATGGCACAAAAAATAAAAGCCGGGTTACTTAAAGAAACCAAGACACCACCTGACCGGAGGGTAGTATTAACACCTGTTCAGGTTATGAAAGTAAAAGAAAAATTTCCGCATGTTGACATTGTTGTTCAGCCCAGTGATCTTCGATGCTACAAAGATGAAGAATATGAAAGGCTGGGGATAACCATGCAGGAAGACCTTTCTGATTGTGACATCCTGATGGGGGTAAAAGAAGTAAAAATCCCCACACTGATTCCGGGTAAAAAATACCTGTTCTTTTCACATACCCATAAAAAACAGGATTATAACAGGGCTTTGTTACAGGCACTGGTAAAAAACAACATCCAAATGATTGATCATGAATGCCTGACAGATGATCATGGAAACAGATTGGTGGCATTTGGCCGGTGGGCAGGCATTGTTGGCGCCTATAACGGCCTTATTGCCTGGGGAAAACGGTCAGGGGATTACGAATTGACAAGGGCAAGAGACTGTTTTGATTTGCAACAAATGCTTGACCAAGTTGAACAAGCAATTTTTCCACCACATTTTAAAATATTGATAACCGGTGGCGGACGTGTGGCAGGTGGCGCCCTTGAAACCTTAGAACCATTGAACCTTCACAAGGTGAAAACAGATGAATTTCTCAATGAAACTTTTGACGAACCGGTTTACTGCCAGATTGATGCCGATCAATACGTTGAGTTAAAAGAAGGTGGATGGAAATCGTTTCCACACTTTTTTGAAAATCCACAAGATTACAAATCCACATTTAAACCATACAGCAAAGTTGCTGACATGTGGATACCCTGTCATTTCTGGGATCCAAACAGTCCGGCATTTTTAAAACCAGAAGATTACAGGGAAAAAGATTTTAACATTAAGGTCATTGCTGATGTCAGTTGTGACATCAAAGACCCTGTACCATCTACACTTAGGGCTTCTACCATAGCAGATCCGTTTTATGGATACAATCCTGAAACAGAAACGGAAGGCGAACCATTTGATAAAAATAATGTCACGGTTATGGCGGTTGACAACCTGCCAGGCGAATTACCACGTGATGCCGCTGCCGACTTTGGAAACACATTAATTGACAGGGTTTTTCCATATCTTTTTGATACTGATAATCCGGATAACGAAGTTGTAATGCGGGCAAGCATTTGCAAAGACGGAAAACTCACAAAAGACTACGCTTATTTACAGGATTTTCTGGAAGAAAAAGAATAATAATCCCTGATTAATGATATTGCCATCAAGGCTTTTAGCGACTTGATAATTCTATTTGAAATGTTTCAATCCAGATATTACTGCTGAGGGATTGTCTGACTTAAACACGGATGATCCGGCAACAGCTGCGTTCATTCCTGCATCAGCCAATTCCTTAACATTATTGGGTGACACCCCACCATCAACTTCAATAATCAGGTCTGGATTTTTTTTGTCAGCAAGTTTCCGAAGTGCCATAATTTTATTGATACTCTCAGGGATAAAAGACTGTCCACCAAAACCGGGATTAACGGACATAATTAACACCATGTCAATATCAGGGAGGATATTTTCGAGCAGGTGCACAGGCGTATGGGGATTAAGCGATACCCCAGCCTGCAGGCCTTCTTGTTTTATTTCCTGGATACAACGGTGCAAATGCGTAACCGCTTCGTAATGTACTGTCAAAATATCAGCTCCGGCTTCACCAAAAGCCTTGATATAACGTTCAGGTTTTTCTATCATTAAATGTGTATCCAAAGGTTTAGCGGCAACCTTGTTAATCCTGGATATTACCGGAAAGCCAAACGTAATGTTTGGCACAAACATACCATCCATGATATCAAGATGTATCCAGTCTGCTTCACTTTTGTTAAGCATTTGGATTTCTGACTCCAGATTAAGGAAATCAGCCGAAAGTAATGAAGGTGCAACAATCATTTTTTATTTACAAAGAAAAGAAAATCCAGGGATTTTCCCGGATTTATTGTAAATAAGATTTTAAATTTTTGTGCCGGGAACTTTGCTTTAATCTTCTTATACAGGATTCTTTCAACTGACGAACCCGTTCTCTTGACAAACCGTATATCTCGCCAATTTCTTCGAGCGAATGCGCATAATATCCATTTAAGCCATAAAACATTTTAACAATTTCTGCATCACGCTTACTTAATACACGCAAAGTCCGGTTAATTTCCCTGTTTAAAGATTCCTGCATTAATTCATCATCAGGGGGGGCGGATTCTTCTGACTGCAACACGTTTTCGAGCGTGCTGTCATCATCATCATCACCCCTGGGCTTATCCATTGACAATTTTTTGGCCACATTGTTCATATGAGATTTTACATCGCCAAGCCCCATTTCCATCAAATGTGCGATTTCTTCGTCTGTAGGCTCCCTTTGAAATTCCTGTTCAAGCTGATTTTTTGCAGTGCTTATTTTTTGAATTGTACCTACCCTGTTCAGGGGTAAACGTATCATTCTTCCCTGAACGGCAAGCGCATGTAAAATAGATTGACGGATCCACCACACAGCATATGAAATAAATTTAAATCCGCGTGTTTCATCAAAGCGCTGAGCAGCTTTTATTAAACCTACATTTCCTTCATTCACAAGGTCCTGAAGGTTAAGTCCCTGATTCTGGTATTGTTTAGCCACAGACACAACAAAACGCAAATTGGCTTTCACCAACCTGTCAAGCGCTTTTTTGTCACCATTTTTGATGCGTCTTGCAAGCTCAATCTCCTCTTGTGGTGAAACCATATCCAAATTCCCGATCTCCTGCAAATACCGTTCAAATGCAGGTGTATCACGATTGGTTATTTGTCTTGTTATTTTAAGTTGCCTCATAGTCATATTCCTAATAATTATCTTCTCTTTAGTTAATTCTACTTTTAATTCTACTTTCAATAATAAAGACGAAAAATCATCCCATTTGGTTGCCTATCATTTATTTTAAAAAGTAAAATCTTTAAATATATTTGTTGATAAAATTTTTGTAAGTAAAAAAACATTTGTATGTTTGCATGCTTATTAATAATAATGCTTTGTTATTTTACGTTAAACAACTGCATCATAACTTGAAAGAAATATTGATTCTCTTAATTTTTTAAAGCACTCAAAAAAATAAATTATTCAAATTATAACCGTTTTATCAATCATTATTGAACACAATGATGAAAAACAAAATTTAACATTCAACCCATGTACGACATTTTAGATTTAAATCAGAAAAAACTTCCTGAATTAAGGCTTATTGCTAAAAGGCTAAATATCAAGAAACACAATTCCCTTCGCAAAAAGGAACTAGTCTATGCCATATTGGATGCACAAGCCATAGAGGAATCACAAAACTCTGCTGATGACAAAAAAAGCAAATCAAAAGAAAAATCACAGCGTCCCCGAAAAAAGTCACAGAAAATTGCATCCGCTGATCCTGAAAAAAACAAGCTGGTCTTTAGCAAGAACCAGGATGAAAAAAAAGAAGAACAGAAAGAGAAAGAGAAAGAGAATGACCATCCTTCTGAACGAGACGACAAACAAGATCAGCAAACAGACATAAAACATCGAAAACATCGCCGTCATCAGCCATCCGAACAACAAATCCATGATAAGCTGGTAACAAAAACCGAAGCTGCACAAAAAAAGGCTGAAAAGACAAAACAAGAAAAAGACACGCATACCACACAATCCAATATGCCAAAGAAAAACAAACAGTCAGAAAAACAAGATACTGAACAAAAGAAAAGCAACAATAAAGAGCGACCCAAACAAAAAACCAAAGCAAAAGAGCAACCCAAGCAAAAGCCTGCTGAAAAAGAACAAAGCTCAGATACTGCCTCCAAAAAACAGCAGGAAAATAAACCGCGTGCAGAAAAAGAGAAACAAAATGAACAAAAACAACAGGCTGAAAAACAATTGCAAAAGGGACAAAAACATAAAAGCAGCAAAGACAAACGGCAGGATAATACCCCCTTTGATTTCAGCGGGTTAATTACAAGCACCGGTGTTCTGGAAATTATGCCCGATGGATTTGGTTTTCTGCGTTCATCTGATTTTAATTACCTGGGAAGCCCCGATGACATTTATGTATCCCAGTCTCAAATCAAACTTTTCGGGCTAAAAACAGGAGATACAGTAGAAGGCACCATCAGGCCGCCAAAAGAGGGAGAAAAATATTTCCCGCTGATTAAGATCAGAAGCATCAACGGACGTACACCTGAGTTTGTCAGAGATCGCATTCCCTTTGATCATTTGACACCAATTTTTCCAAATAACAAGTTTAATATCCTCGGCAATGGTCAGGATAATCTCAGCACCCGAATTGTGGATTTATTTTCACCTATCGGCAAAGGCCAGCGCGGTCTGATCGTAGCACAACCAAAAACAGGTAAAACTGTATTATTGCAACAAATCGCCAATGCAATTGCTGCCAATCATCCCGAGGTTTACCTTATGATCTTGCTCATTGATGAGCGACCGGAAGAAGTAACTGATATGGCAAGGAATGTAAAAGCTGAAGTCATTTCATCAACATTTGATGAACCGGCCGAACGCCATGTTAAAGTTTCCAATATTGTGCTTGAAAAAGCCAAACGTATGGTAGAAAGCGGACACGATGTTGTGATCCTGCTTGATTCGGTCACCCGTCTGGCACGCGCCCACAATACCGTGGCTCCGGCTTCCGGCCGTGTGCTTTCCGGTGGTGTTGATGCCAATGCATTACATAAACCCAAACGCTTTTTCGGGGCAGCCCGTAACATCGAAAAAGGGGGTTCGCTGACCATTTTGGCAACTGCCCTAACAGAAACCGGTTCAAAAATGGACGATGTTATCTTTGAAGAGTTTAAAGGTACCGGTAATATGGAACTGCAGCTTGACAGAAAATTGTCCAACAGGCGTATCTATCCTTCACTGGATATATCTGCATCAAGCACACGCCGCGAAGAACTGCTGCATTCAAAAGAACTGCTTAACAGAATCTGGGTATTGCGTAATTTCCTCTCAGATATGAACTCCATTGAAGCAATGACTTTTATGCGTCAACGTTTGCCGCAAACCAGAAGCAATGAAGAGTTTCTTGCAACCATGGATAAGCATTAAAAATTGGACTAACATTATTCTTTATCATTTTATTTTTTCAATTGCTTACTTAATCTTAATATTAAGAACAAAGAAGCTGCATAAAGCTTAAAATATTTTGTTTTTCAATAAGTTCATTTACCGGATGCAACAGTATGCAGGCGTTAAACAAATTCTGCTGTTGTTGTTATTATTACTTGTCACATCAAGTTTTTTTCTTTTTGTTATCATACCGGCTGTAAAATCATCCTCAGGTGGTTACGGGCTTATTGATACTATGTTTTTTGCATCAGAACAGACATACCGGGAAACACTTTCAGCATATACATCAAAAACCAGGATGCTGCATTACCTCAGCACAAGCCTGGATATGGTACTGCCCTTGATCTACGGGGGGCTGATTATCCTGACCACATTACGCTACTGTCAAAATTTCAGATTGTTAAAACCTGCTGTAGCCATATGCATATCTGCTGTTTTACTTGATTATCTCGAAAATGCAGGCATCTTGTTCAGCATTTCACATTACCATAATACCGGGGGATATTTGATAAAATATTTGCAGGTAACCACAACCTGTAAGTTCATTTTGCTTGGATTCAGCCTGGTATTTTTGATAATCTGCATCTGCAGGAAAGGGAAAAATTAATAAATAAAAAAGCGGCGGGCTATATTAGCAATGACTTAACCCGACCGCTTTTACACATGAATTGTAAATTGTTTTTTGATGTGTTACATCGTGCTATGAACACACAACACAACAAATGTATTTACAAAAAATGCAGAAAAAAAGTAATTGTGACAAGCGGGGCATTTCTGTGACAAAATGGAAAGCACCTTTGCGTTTTCACCTCACTTATTACTCACAAGACAGAAATGAATCGCATTCACCCGGGCATAATTTAAACCGTAACCGGCTTTTGTTTTTCCCTTACCAGGTTTTTATAATGCTTATACATATCCCTGCTTAATGGTATCTCAATATTTTTATCTAATATAATACGGGCCTTTTTTGAATTTCCATTCAGGTTTGTGATATAATTCTCATTAATAAGAAAAGATTTATGGACACGATGAAAATAAGACACATCTTCTATCTGTTTTAAAAAACCAGTCATGCTCAGTCTGAGCAATTTTTTCTCAACCATGTCAGCGTTCTGTCTTTTTAAAAATAACTGGATATAATTCCCCTGTGATTTTGCATAAATCAGGTTTTCAGGATAAAAAAACAAGGTTTCCCCCGTATTTTTTCCATTAATATATTTTTGTTTTCCGTTTAGCTCTGCATTGTTATAATTATGATCTGAGTTGATGTTATTATCCTTGTCCCCGTAGATTACACTTAACATTTCTGATTTTATAAGTATCGTCTGAAAAAACTTAAAAACCAATGCTGTTGAACCGGCCACTTCTAATCCAACCAGGATATACCGGAAAAATGAAACATAATAGTTAACATCCACAGCAAAAATAACCTGCATACACAGCAGGCGGTAAAAATAATTAACAAGTGTTATAGCCAAAACCATGCTTAGCATCCATATCACTTCTTTCCACACCGGCCAAACATATTCATCATTCTTTATTAATATATGACCAAAATAGAACCCCAGTCCCATTATGATGCCATAGCCGGCAGCCAGTGCATATTTGAGATCATCCGGGTACACAGAGAAGCCATAGGGTTCAAAACGCAAATCGATAAAAATATGTGAAACACAGGCAAAAAATGATGTCCAAAAAATGTTTCCAAGGGAAAAACCTTTGACGGTATTTTTATTTATTAACTTTAAGAATGAAACCTTTCCCTGCATATGGTAATGTTTTAGCTCTATCCGCGATTGCACATAATAATGACTTCCTCCTATATAAAATTATTACTGTCAGGCGTTACTTTTTCCCTGCTATTTTATTGTTAAAAATACTTCTCTTCTTTCATTCAGACAAATATTATGCCACTGAAATAAACATCTCATACCCGCCAATGGTTTTAGCAATAAGCAAAATCACAAACAAAACAATGGGCATATGCATTTCCTGACAGGTTAACATATCAACTCACCTTATTAATGTTACATTTCCTTTTTTTGTAAATGTATCATTATCCAGACATGTGGCATCAAAATAATAAACATACACATCAGGGGGCAGGGCTTCACCTTTGTATGTGCCATCCCAACCACGATCATTGATATTTTCACTTTCATACAGCAATTCCCCCCAGCGATCATAAACAGCAAAATACATATCTGTGATCACACCTGCCGGTGCTTTAGGCATAAAATAGTCATTTTCACCATCTCCATTGGGCGTAAATGCATTGGGAATGTACAAATATGGTTCCCCGCATATTACCTCATTGACAATTACGGTAACGGTATCTTTATTGACACAACCCAAAGAATCCACTATTCTTACTTCAAAAGTGGTTGTTTCTTCCGGTTTTGCCATAACAGCCGGCAAGTCATCGTGGCTCAAGCTGGAAGGAGGATCCCAATGGTAGCTGTATCCTTCTTTGCTGGTTGCTTCCAGTTGGCTTGTCATGCCTTTGTATATTTCCACAGGGTCGGCATCTGCATTTAAGGGAGGGACATAATCTCCCTGCTCCACTTCAAAATGGCCGGTTTTCTTGCAACCATTATCATCTTCCAGCAACAGATCATAATCGCCAGGGCATAAACCATTTATAAGTGAATCCCCGGTATTAGCGTTCCATATAAAATTATACGGCCTGGTTCCTCCACTGGGATCAATTATAATTTTTCCATTACAGACACCTTCACAAACTGTATTTATTACTGTTCCCGAATATTTCAATTCCGGTGGTTGTGATAATGTAAAGGAGGTAGTATCTGTACATCCGTGATGATCAGTTACGGTCAGTTGATAATCTCCGGCCGGGACACTGTCAAGTACCTGCTCTTCAGTTCCCTCATTCCAGTTGTAATCATAAGGGGCTGTGCCACCACTGACACCGGCCGTAAGCCGTGCAGTTTCTCCATAGCACAGGATTGGTTCATCCACCTGAATATTGCTAATCAGTTCGTCGGGTTCTGATACATAAATGTTTTGATGTATCACACAGTTATCAGCATCAATAATGGTAGCCTGATAAGAACCGGCACATAAACCATCAATACTTTGGCTGTTATCTCCGTTGCTCCATGAATAGTTATATGGCTGATTTCCCCCTGTCACTTCCACAGTAGCGCTGCCAATGCAATCACCATAACAAGGGTTATGTTCAACGGTGGGGTCTGTAGAAAGGTCATGTGGTGGTATCATTTCAACACTTAGGGTGGTATCACAACCATTGGCATCAGTTACGGTCACCTCATTCATACCGGTATGCAGTTCATCATTAACATTGCCTGTGTGTCCGTCACTCCATTGATATGAAAATCCGCCCACACCGCCACTTGCATTTACCTCGGCTGAGCCAAGCCCGACTCCGTCACATTCAGGTTGTTCAACTGATACAATATCTGCCTGTATTTGTGGAGGCTGAACAATTTCTATTGACATTACATCCTCACAACCAATATCATCATTCACTGTAACAGAATAATTTCCGGCACATAAATTTTCCACAACCTCACCATTTTCCCCGTTACTCCAGGTAAAATCATAGGGCGGATAACCATCTGCACTCACCGTGGCTGATCCTGTACAATCTCCGTAACAAAGCGGATCTTCCAAAAGCGGGTCCTGTATTTGCAAATTATCGATGTTGATACTTATCTCTTCGGTTGTCTCACAGCCTATCTGGTTAGTTAGAGTAACGGTATAGGTCTGATCACTTTCGGGTGAGACACTTACTGTTTCGGTACCCTGTCCGGCATCAATTTCTGAGTCCGGTCCCCATTGATATGACAAGATATCATCAGGATTCAGATTGTTGATTTGTATTTCTGCATCATCGCCGTAACAAATCACCGGGGGGGCAGAATGTGTGATATTAAACTCATGTACCTGTACCTGGACACTGTAGTTCTCTGATGTATTACAAAAGTTTTCTGTCACTTCGAGGTAATATACTGTACTGCCATCAGGTGTATCAGTCATGCTTTCACCGGTACTGATCACATTGCTCATATTTGGTTCATCTGACCATTCGATGGTTGCATCTTCCGGATATACATCAGTTTCAAGGGTTACCTGATCGCCGGGACAAATCAATTCATCCTCCGGCACATCCACATCAATATCAATATCATGTATATAAATATCCTGCCTGATGGTATCGGTACAGATACCCTCAGCTACCAATGTATATTCACTATCATTGTCAGGGCTGGCATTTGGATTTTGGATATTGGGGTTTGAAATGTTTTCCCCGCTTATCCATTCAAAGCTGACATTGTCATCGTAATCTTCATCAGGGCCGATTTGTACGGATTCTCCAGGACATATGGTATCGGGGGGCAAATTAATAACCTCAGGTATATGTACTTCAATTTCCTGGTAAGAAGTATCAGCATAATTACAGGCTGCCGAATCAAAAGCCACCAACATTACCTGATACACACCTTCGTCAGCGTAAGTATGTGTTGGTTCAAAATCAGTGCTGGTTGGTGAACCATCTCCAAAATCCCATAAAAAGGAGCTGCCCTGGCTGTTATTAACAAACTCTACATCTTCGGGTGCACAAAAAGCCGGGATGGGCTCAAAACTAGAAGCTGCCAGGTTTTCTATGATATTAATTTTAAACACAGCGTTATTGCAATTGGTACTGTTGTTGGTAGTTGACCACACACCCGGATCGGGCATTGTGGGGAACTCCTGGCACCCGCCGCAACTGGCACAAACCGACTGTATGATATTTCCTTTTTTATCAAAACGGCTTGTGCCGCCATCAACATGATCGTGTCCCGAATAACCGCATGCATCATAATGCACTTCACCAAAAAAGCTGGCATATTCCAAATCACCGGCATCTTCACTCAGCACCATCACATAAAAATCCTGTCCGTCTGTTTCGGTTTGTATGGCATCAGAGGTTACAGGTAATCCTTTTGTACCAAAATCATCTGACCATTCATATGTATCACAAGCTTCATTGAGACAATGATTTGGCCATGTCCTGCCCCAGCCGGCAAGGTAAATTCTGTCGCAGACATCCACTGCAAAAGCAGAAGGTGATAGCACAGGTTCTCCTGCCCCCCGCCCGATTACTGTTGACCATTCCAATGAACTCAGATCATTATCATACTTTGCCAGAAATTGTCCTGAATTGGGGACAGAATAGTTGACATTATATACCAATGCATTTCCTGATGCTTCAGTTTGTCCATAAATATATACATCATTATTCTCATCTATCCTGACGAAATGTGACTGATCATATGCAGAGCTGCCAAAATAGGTACTGCTAAGCATATTGTCACCAAAGGGATTTATTTTTGTAACAAAAGCATCGGTACTTCCCCCAAGATAATATGGTTCAGGGGCTTGGGATGTTGTCGGAAAATCGGTTGAAGATGTACCGCCACAAACATACACGTTCCCGCTTTCATCAGGATAGATAGAATAGATTGCATCATCATCACTCCCACCCAAATACGACATCCAGACTAAGCCGGAAAGATCCGGCGTAAATTTAGCAACGAGGCCATCCATTCCCCCTGTATTTGATGGTTGAAATCCCTGATTCCCACCTTGCTCAATATCAATTGAAAAGGTATTGGCTCCAACAAAGATATTATTTTTACCATCTACAATCACCTCCCCCCGTGCTCCATCGCCATAATTGTAATACAGGCTGTCATTACCATGCTGCTGAATATAACCCGATGCAGCATAGGAGGGTTTAAAATTCAGGCCGTCATTTTTACTGCCACCAAAATAAGTGCTACCCATAAGGTTTGCACCATCCGGGCTAAGCTTGCTGATAAAAATATCAGTGCCGTCAGGAAACAATATAACATTGTCATAAGTAATATCGTCACCCCCATTAAAACTGGTATCCCAGGCATTTGTGGTAACAGGAAAATCTGAAGAGCCGGTTGTGCCAAAGATAATCAGCTCATTAAATTCATTAACCATCAGCGAATGTGGCATTTCTTCTCCTGTGGCACCACCGAGGTAGGTGGCATGCAAACGTTGACTTCCATCCTCCGAATATTTAATAATCCCAATATCACATCCGTTGCCATAATAATTGGGATTACCGGGATCAAATGGCACACCACCGGCCATATCTGTTTGGTAAGCTCCCAATGTGGTGGGATACCCGACATCAAAAACTATACCCCCGCTATATACATTATCTTCATGGTCCCATGTGGCGGTAAATCCCCAGTTATCAGCATCAGAACCTGTGTAAGTACTAAAAACAAGTGAAGGATCAATGACGAGCTCATGGGTATCATGATATCCGTCGGGAAACACATAACTCAGCTTATTGTCTTCAAGCCAATATTCACAAGCCACCTCAACCGTATCACCATCAATAAGCTGATATGCATATGGTTGCATTTCTGTGGTGGTGGATAAAGATGTTTTAATCTGCAAATTTCCCCGGCGCACCCTGATTTTTTTAACGCCCTCATACTCAAATTGAATATCTGAAGGATCAGCACCCGGCTGAATACGAAAATCATACTTCAAACCTCCGTCTTCATCATAAAAACGCAGATCAATGCCTGAATACAAATTTTCATACCATACTTCGTGAAATTTCCGGACATGTGATGCCCAGGCCTCTTTATTACGACCGATGAAATAATTATTATAATCAGGTAAAGCATCACGCCCTGATATTTCAGGGTCTTTCAAGCCGCCAACAAAATGCACCTTATAAGCATGAAAATCAAGTTTTTCAGGCATATTATCCCACAGGCCGGACTCATGATGCGCCTCAGTTACATCCCCTTCTCCATGGTGAGCATGCGAATGCTGATATTGAGATTCATCAGCAAAATTATAAACAAGCCCATCCTTTTCGAGGAACAATGCACCATAATTCAAACGACACTTATATGCCACTTGTTGGGGATACTGGTTTTTATTCTCAATAAAATTATGTTGTGCTATCGTTGAAGATGAAATAAACAGCATTATCATTAAGTAAAAAAGAAAATATTTTCTTTTCATAACTTTTGGCTTTTCATTTTATTAATGATTGATAAAGTTAATACATTTTTTATAATCAGACAAGATTTTTTTAATTATCGTTGCCTTGAGGTCAATTAAAAATCTTGTTTTTTAATGAGTTATAATATTTTATAGACAGGTTTAGCTTGTCTCTAATTCTCGTCAGAATATAAACACTTAACGGATAGGTTATGGACATTTGCAAATTTATGGTAAAATCTTAACTTTGAAACAAAATATTTTGTCATTATGATGCAATCCATGACCGGCTATCATAAACTGAGTTTCGACCATGCCGATAAGACCATTCACATTGAAATAAAAAGCCTGAACTCAAAGCATGCTGACATATCAATGTACATCCCGCCTGAATATAAAGAAAAGGAATTGGCCTTACGTGACCTGATAAAGCAATACCTCAAACGGGGGAAAGTGGAATATACCGTCTGTATGGATAAATATGCCAGTGACGATACTGCCACAATAAACAAAACCGCTTTTGCATCTTATTACAGGCAACTAAAAGATATCTCGGAAAATGAAAATATTCCCATGGATCCAAATATCATGCAGGTTATCAGCAGAATGCCGGATATAATGAAACAGGAACAGAAAAAACTGTCAGACGAAGAGTGGGAATACATTTTGTCTTACACCAAAACCGCTTTGGAAAATGTAGTACAATACCGTATAAATGAAGGCAGGTCAATGTATAAAGACATCAAAGCATCGGCAGAAAACATCATAACACTACTGACCAAAATAAAACCATTTGAAGAAACCCGTATAAAAAAC
>JBNJGX010000043.1:0-13362 GCA_051748025.1 Bacteroidota bacterium | reverse complement strand
TGTCGAACCACGGGACAAAAGAACATGAAAAGCAATTTAATCGAAATAGATTACCGTCATTAAATTTATTTTGGGTGACCCAATGCACAAAACAGGAGTGGGTTGAAGAAGAATAATTGATTGCACTATTTAGTGTCTGTCCATAATGTCCGATTTCTGCGTTACGCCTGCCTGCCCTGCCCGTCCGGCAGGCGGGCGGCAGGCAGGCTCGTATTTATAACAGTCACTTCGGCGAGCTCAGTACATCGCATTTTCGAAAGTAAACTCCTTGATTATAAATACTTCGCAAGCCTTGAACTCGAACATTATGAACAAGACACTGACTAAATGGACAGACTCTAATTAGTGTGTGTCCATAAAGTCGAACATTTATCTATAATTGAATAATGATAGCTAATTAGTCCGAAGACCGAAGACCGGAGCGATGTCCTGCGCTGTATCGAGCTTGCCGAGATGAGCGAAGTCGAAGGGTCGGAAGTAAAGCATACACTTTTAAAGTGAAAATTAATTAATGTGATATCTTCGGACTTCCGTCTTCCGACTTCCGACTTCTATTTATATAATCTGTACTTTATTGACAGACTCTAATTACCTTGATATCTTCCGACTTCTGACTCCGGACTTCCGACTTTTCATTATATAAGCTGTTTTTTATTGACAGACACTTCTATGTTGTATTCCTTTTTCACATCATATGTCATTTATGCATGATTTTTGAAATCTTGAGTATAAGTTGTAAATTTGTATGCTCGATCTGAAACATAGAATTATGAAAAGAATTTTCGGTTTGATGATTATCCTTGTGTTGGCAATTGTTACTTATGCCCAGCAGGAATCTCCTGAAATACAAATTTCAGACGAGAAGATCACGCTAAACGGGGAAAAATTCTACCTTCATACTGTTGAATCCGGACAAACTTTATTTTCAATCAGCAAGGCCTATAATGTTGAGCAAAAGGAACTTATGGTGCATAACCCTGACATTACAGGTGGATTAAAAACAGGGATGACCATTAAAATACCTGTACGTTCCCTTAAAAAACAGGAATCCCCTGATATAGATTCAACGGAATATCACGTGATACGTATAAGGCGTAAACACACACTTTATTCCTTGTCAAAACGCTACGATGTTACCATTCAGGAGATTTATGAAGCAAATCCGGGACTGGAAACCCGGGGTTTGCAAAGAAAAGATACCATACTAATTCCGAAACATGCATTGATGGAGGATAAAGTTGATTTTAGTGATCCGGAATTTACCCGTGATTCATCCAAATTCATTTATCATAAAGTGAAAGCCGGCGAAACCCTGTATCGAATTGGAAAAAAGTATAATGTAGAAATTGATGTCATTACCAATGCCAATCCTGATTTGAAAACCCGGGATATATGGGTGGGCGAAGTAATAAAAATTCCGCGTGAGCAGGTAAGTTTTGTTGTAACATTTCCCGAAGCAGATGAGCATGTACAGGCAGATACCAAACCTGATACCAGTGCTGCCTATGACATCATCCCAATGGATATATTTATTCAGGACAGCCTGCCAAAATTTGTTTTTACTGATACAATTCAGAAATCAGATATTGAAACACTTGATGTACTGCTAATGTTACCCTTTAATGTAAAGGATAATCTGGATTATTTAAAATCCAGGGAAGATGAAGATAAAGACCCGAAAATTCATGCATACGCAGAAAATATGCTGCAGTTTTACGAAGGGTTTTTGCTTGGGCTGGAACAACTTGATTCAATTGCTGGTAATATAAAACTCAATGTACGTGATACCGAAGGCAGTGAAGAAAAAACCAAGGCTATACTCAACGGGTTTGAAACCCCTCCTGATTTGATTATCGGGCCGGTAAGACAGAAAAATACAGAAATTACCCTGCATTATGCTGACACCAATAATATAAATGTGGTTGCTTCTGTTGATCCGAAAGAAGAAAAAATGTTTAAACACAAAAGCTTAATTAATATTCAGGCAAATATGGAAGTTCAATGGCATTTTATTGCTGAATATCTGCTCGAACATCAATTTCCGGTTCTTATAATACATGATGAGTTGCCTGCCTCGATAAGTTATGCCAAAAAAATTGAAAATAACATTAAGGCATATTATGATGCCCATGGAGAACCGGATTTCCTTGATGTTAGTACTATGGCTTTTGACAGAACTGATAAAGAGAATATGGAGGAAAAATTGAATAATGAAGATACCACTTTTGTTATCTCAGCTTCCTCTGATAAGGTTTTTATTACTTCTTTGATGAACGCACTTTATCAATGTGATGAGAATGAAATTATCCTGCTGGGTGAACAGAAATGGTTACAGCAACAATATGTTGAACTGGAAGAATACAGGGCGCTCCGGTTTGCTTATGTATCATCTTCATATATTAATTACACAGATAGTACAAATCATTCTGTAATAAAACAATTCAGGGAAGATTTTTATGACGAACCCGGAAGTTATGCTTTTAAAGCTTATGATATATCAAATATTATTATCCCGGTAGCTCTGGAATACGGCAGGAATTTAAACCTTGCCCTTGCCGCTGCTGAAAATATAACAGGGCATTCCATGAATTTTAGGTTTCCATATAAAGGCAATAACATGCCTCTTATCAATGTGTCTCTTAAACTCATTGGCTTGCAAGATGATTACAGTTTTACCATTTTGTTTGAGCAATGATTTTAAACCTCTGAATCTGGATGTAATTTATTACTAATCTGCAACTTTAATTAAATAACGACTGATTACTTACTATAATTTAAATTGTTATTAAACTTTTGGTACTTTAAACACTAATCTTTTTATTAATCAACATCATGTTAGTAAAGTGTTTTATCAAAAAATGTCTGTTTAACAATATACGCCGATTGCTATAACAGATTACATGTGCAGAATTATTAAAATGATGTATTGAAAAATAAACTGTCTTTTTAGTTTCAGATTTGGTTTAATTTCTTTAATTTTGTGTAAAATAATTTAAGCATAAGAATTAATGGGAATTACCAGGATATTAACAAACTTCTTTGGCTCTAAGGCTGAACGGGATATTAAAGAGAATCAGCCATTTGTAGAGGAAATATTAAAAATCTATGATGGACTTCATGATGAAGACAATGATAGTATTCGTGAACGCACACTTAATCTCAGGCAAAAAATTAAAGACCATGTAGCAGAAGATTACAAGCGAATAGATACACTTAAAGATGAAGCACTATCAAAAGATATTTATGAACGGGAAGAGCTGTATGATGAGATTGATAAAATTGAAGATGAGATTGATGATAAAATTGAAGGTGTTTTAAATGAACTTCTACCTGAAGCTTTTGCTGTGGTAAAAGAAACAGCCAGGCGGTTTAAAGAGAATGAAGAAATCGTCGTAACAGCTTCGGAATTTGATAAGCAACTGGCACCCGATAACGATTTTGTAGAAATACGCGGCGATAAAGCTGTATATTTTAACAAATGGCAGGCAGGCGGTAATGAAATTACGTGGGATATGGTACATTACGATGTACAACTTATTGGCGGCGTTGTTTTGCACCGGGGTAAAATTGCAGAGATGGCCACAGGCGAAGGCAAAACTGTGGCTGCTACATTGCCACTATATCTGAATGCACTCACAGGGCGTGGCTCACATCTTGTAACCGTAAATGATTATCTCGCTAAGAGGGATGCAGAATGGATGGGGCCGATTTTCCAGTTTCACGGTCTTTCTGTTGATTGTATTGACAAACATCAGCCAAATTCAGAGCAGCGAAGAAAAGCTTACATGGCTGATATCACATATGGCACAAACAATGAATTTGGTTTTGATTACTTAAGGGACAATATGGCGCTCAGCCTTGAAGATCAAGTCCAGAGAAGGCATAATTTCTCCATAGTGGATGAGGTAGATTCTGTGCTTATTGATGATGCCAGAACACCACTGATTATTTCAGGCCCCACATCCCAAACCAATGACCAGATGTTTGATGAATACAAGAATGTGGTCAAAAAGCTTTACGATTCTCAACGTGCACTTGCTACAGATCTGCTCAACGAAGCCAAAAAATATATTGAACAAGGCGATAACGAAAAAGGGGGTTTTAAATTATTACAGGTTTATAAAGCTTTACCCAAATATAAACCTTTGATTAAATTCTTGTCTCAGGAAGGCATGAAAACACTTATGCAAAAAACAGAGAATTATTACATGCAGGATAATTCAAAACATATGCATAAGGTTACTGATGACCTTTATTTTGTCATTGATGAGAAACAAAATGCTGTTGAAATAACCGATAAAGGTTATGAAGTACTGGCCGAATCTGGTGAAGATCCCTCTTTTTTCATACTTCCTGATATCGGAGGAGAAATTGCTAAAATTGAGAAAGAATACACAGATCCGAAAGAAAAAGCTGAGAAAAAATCAGAGATGATCGCTGATTTCTCCAACAAATCTGAAAGAGTCCATACCATCAATCAGTTACTTAAAGCCTATACCCTTTTTGAAAAAGATGTGGAATACGTGGTGATGGAAAATAAAGTAAAGATTGTTGACGAACAAACCGGACGTATCATGGAGGGGCGCCGCTATTCTGATGGTTTGCACCAGGCCATTGAGGCAAAAGAAAATGTAAAAATCGAAGCTGCAACACAAACACATGCCACCATCACCCTGCAGAATTATTTCAGAATGTATCATAAGCTTTCCGGTATGACAGGTACTGCTGAAACTGAAGCCGGTGAGTTTTTGGACATTTATAACCTTGATGTTGTGGTTATTCCTACCAATAAACCTGTCATTCGTGAAGATAAGCAGGACATGGTGTATAAAACCAAACGTGAAAAATACCAGGCTGCCATTGATGATATTGTTGAACTTACAAAACAAGGCAGGCCTGTGCTGGTTGGAACAACATCAGTGGATATTTCTGAGATACTTAGCCGGATGCTTACACGCAGGGGCGTAAAACACAATGTCCTTAATGCAAAACTTCATAAACGCGAAGCCGACATTGTGGCTGAAGCAGGCAGAAAAAGCGCTGTCACAATTGCCACCAACATGGCTGGCCGTGGTACGGACATTAAGATCAGCGATGAAGTTAAAAAAGCAGGCGGGTTGGCCATTGTCGGTACTGCCCGGCACGATTCCCGGCGTGTTGACCGCCAGCTGCGCGGAAGGGCCGGGCGACAGGGTGACCCCGGATCATCACAGTTCTATGTCTCACTCGAAGATGACCTTATGCGCCTGTTTGGTTCTGAGCGTATTTCAAAGCTTATGGACAAAATGGGGGTGACCGAAGGTGAAGTTATTCAGCATAAGATGATTTCACGTTCCATTGAGAGAGCACAGAAAAAGGTAGAAGAAAATAACTTTGGTATCCGTAAAAAATTACTCGAATATGATGATGTGATGAATGCCCAGCGTACAGTAATCTATAAAAAACGCCGGCATGCGCTTGATGGGGAAAGACTTGGCGTGGATATCGCTAATATGATGTACGATCTTTGTACAGCGTTGATTGATGAACATTATGGTTATTCTGAATTTGAAGATTTTCAACTTGATCTTTTGAGAAACCTTTCTATCGAAGCGCCTTTTAATGAAGAGGATTTCAAAGCGAAAAAACCTGCTGAATTGGTAAGTTTGCTTTATGAGAAGGTTGTAGAAACCCATAAGCAACAAGTGGACAGAATTGCTGAACAGGCATATCCGGTAATTGAAAATGTGTATAAAACACAATCTGCAGTTTATAAAAATATTGTCGTGCCTGTTACAGATGGCACAAAAACCTACAAGGTTATTGTTAACCTTGAAAAGGCCTATGAGTCCAAAGGCAGGGAAGTTGTTCAATCTTATGATAAAACCGTAGTGCTTGCCTCCATTGATGAAATGTGGAAAGAACACCTCAGGGAGATGGATGACCTCAGGCAATCTGTGCAAAACGCTTCATATGAACAAAAAGACCCACTTTTGATTTATAAACTGGAATCTTATGAATTGTTCAAAAACCTGCTTAAAAGGATTAACCGTTCTGTTGTTTCTGTATTAATGAAAGGCCAGATTCCAATTGAAGACCCTGAAGAAGTAAGAGAAGCAGAGCAACGCCGTAAGCTTGATACGAGCCGAATGAAAGCAGGACGACAGGATCCCGGATACAACGACCCGTCAAAAGGAAAACAGAAAGCTGAACCTGTGAGGGCAACCAAAAAAGTTGGACGTAACGAACCTTGCCCCTGTGGTAGCGGCAAAAAATATAAAAATTGTCATGGCAGACCTGGAGCTGAACCATTGCCATAGGTATGATTTTTGATTAAAACAAAAATGGTAGTATTTATTATTAAAATTAAGATCATATGAAAACAAAACACAAATTAAAATGGCTTATCTTTATTCTGTTATGCACATCCGGAAAAGTGTTTGCACAAGCTGATACCACAGAAAATGATCAGATTGTTGTGCCAACCAAAGTTGTGGTGGATACAACAAAAAGCGACAGTGTGGTGGCTGCTGAAGGACAGGAAGCCCAATTAGAGTACAACGCCGGTGTTGATTACATGAAAGCTGAAATGTATCAACAGGCAATAAATAAATTTAATGAAGCCCTGAATATTGATCCGGATTTTGAGCAAGCTTATCTTAACCGGGGATCTGCCTATTTTCAGTCAAACCAACTTGATGAAGCAAAAAAAGACCTTGAAAAAGCCACAGAATTGAATCCTGACCTGGAATCTGCTTATTATATGATGGGTATGATTGCCATGCAACAGGAATCATACCGCGAAGCTGAAACCAATCTCCTTAAAGCTAAAGACCTTGGTTTCAAAAATCCCAAAATGGATTATTATCTCGGCGTCATTTCTTTTATGAATGAAAAATATAAGGAGGCCCTCAGGTATTTCGATCATGCATTAAAAGAAGATAAGAAAAACCCAATGATATACAACGACAGAGCCAGTACACACAGAAGACTTGAAAATTATGAAAAAGCCCTGTCCGATTATTCCAAAGCCGTTGAATATGATGGGGACAATGCCATGTATTACGCTAACCGGGGAAGTGTGTACCGGCTTATGGAAGAATATGATAAGGCCATTGATGATTACAATGCTGCCCTGGAAATTGATCGGGATTATTATGTTGCATTAAATAACAGGGGGATTGCCAAATATCACCAGGAAAAATACGAAGAAGCCCTGGAAGACTTTGAAGAAGTATTGTACATTAACAGGGATTATGCTTATGCACATAACAATATTGGCCTTGTCTATTATCAGCAGGAAAAATATGAAGAGGCTGTTAATGCATACACAAAAGCCATTGCCCTTGACCCTGATTATGCTTACGCTTATCTACACAGGGGCAATGCTAAAGAAATGATGAGAGATTATGATTCAGCTTGTAAAGATTGGAAAAAAGCCATGGAACTTGGTATAGAACAAGCTGAATCTTATTTAAATTATTGTGATTAAACAAAAAAATATTCGATTATGAATAATATGATTAAGTTTTGCATCGGACTTGTATGTTGCTTTCTGATGAGTGGGACACTATCATTGGCTCAGGTAGATGTTGATATTAACAAAAGAGATTTCAAACACGGCAGATCCGGATTCAGAGATGCCTGGAAAGCAATCAAGGAAGCAGATGATTTTTATGAGAATAAATCCAAAGGTGCTTTAAAAAGGGCTTTACCTCTATATGAAAAAGCAGCATCTTATAATAATGATTATCCACCCCTAAACTATAAAATGGGTGTTTGCTATATGGCTGATAAAGAAACAAATAAGGCCATCAAAGTGCTTGAAAAAGCATATGAAAAAGATGAAAATGTCGCCCATGATGTATTATACCTGCTTGGCAGGGCATATCATAACAACTACAAGTTTGATAAATCAATAGATCTGACAAGCAAGTTTATTAATACATTCCAACCTACAGGAAATTCTGATTATGATGAAGATATCATAGCAAAGGCCAAAAGACGGATTGAACAATGTAACAACGCAAAACAAATGGTTGATAATCCAGTCCGTGTTTTTGTTGATAATTTAGGTCCGGCAATAAACACAAAATATCCGGAGTACGGCCCTGTGATAACAGCAGATGAATCCATGATAATATTTACATCCCGCAGGGAAGGAACAACTGGCGGCGAAAGGGATCCTAAAGATTATCAATATTATGAGGACCTTTATATGGCTGCTAAAGATAAACAAGGCAGGTGGACAAATGCAACAAATATGCGTAACCTGAATACAGATGGACATGATGCTTCAATTGGTCTATCATACGACGGTCAAATACTGTATACTTATAATGGAACACCAACAGGCACAATAATGGAAAGTGAGCTTGAAGGTGATGAATGGTCTGAACCGGAAAAAATGTCAAAACATATCAACACAAAAAGTCACGAAACCAGTGCTTCCGTATCACCAGATGGTAAATATTTTTATTTTGTAAGCGACAGGGATAAAGATGATTACGGTCAGGGATCTTATGGCGGAAAGGATATATATTATTGTAAAGAAAATGAAAAAGGTGAATGGGGGAAAGTAAAAAATATTGGCCCCACCATTAATACCAAATATAATGAAGAAGGATGTTTTATACATGCTGATGGCAGAACCTTATATTTCAGTTCAGAAGGTCATAGCAGCATGGGCGGATATGATATTTTTTATTCAGAAAAAGATGAAGATGGTAATTGGTCAGAACCTGAAAACCTAGGGTACCCTGTCAACACTCCCGACCAGGATGTCTTTTTTGTAATGGCAGGATCAGGAAGATATGGATATTACAGTACAGTAAGGGAATCAGGATATGGAGGCCAGGATATTTACAGAATTACTTTCCTTGGGCCTGAAAAGCTTATGGTGCAAGGAACAGAAGATAACCTGATGGCCAGTCTTAATTCTACAATTTCTGATAAAATTGTGGCTGAAGAAGTGGATGTAAAAACAGTAAGACTCACACTGCTTAAAGGGACTGTGACAGATGCCATCTCTGAAGAACCCATCAAAGCAGAAATTGAAATTGTTGATAACGAGAAAAATGAAGTAATAAATGTCACGCACTCTAATTCCAGCACCGGAAAATATATGGTGTCCCTGCCATCAGGGAAAAATTACGGCATTAGTGTAAAAGCAGAAGGATATCTGTTTCATTCTGAAAACTTCAATATCCCTGCTGCTAAAGGATACCAGGAGGTTATTAAAGACATTGTGCTTAGTAAAGTTGGTGTTGGATCCAGCATTGTACTGAAAAATATCTTTTTTGATTATGACAAAGCCACACTCAGGTCTGAATCTTACCCGGAATTAGAAAGGTTATATAATCTGCTTGAAAATTATAAAAATATGCGTATTGAAATCGGTGGACATACAGATAACCGTGGCTCATTAAAATACAATACCGAATTATCTGAAGCAAGGGCAAAAGCTGTAGTGGATTATCTTGTGGACATGGGTATAGATAAAAGCAGACTTGAATACAAAGGATACGCCTATCTTAAACCCATTGATACAAATGATACCGAAGAAGGCAGGCAAAACAACAGAAGGGTGGAATTTAAGGTACTAAGTGTTAATTAAATTATTTAATAATTTATAATAATTCATTATGTATAAAAAAATTGGATTATTTGGTTTATTGTTCTGTTTTATTCTGACTACCATAACAGCACAGGAAAATGTAAAATTTAAAGGGTCAAATTTTCCTGATAACAGAAGTGAACTTAGATCTGCTAAACGGCAGATCAGAAAGGGTGACAAGATAATGGACAAACACAATGATCCTGAAAAAACCCTGAAACATTACATGAAAGCCCAGGAGTTTAACCCCAATAATGCAGAACTGAATTATAAGATAGGATACACATATCTCCAATCACTTGAAAAAACAAAAGCATTGCCTTACCTTGAAAAAGCTGCAAAACTGGATGATGAAGTGAAAGATGACCTCTTTTTTCTACTTGGATGGGCCAAGCAATTGAATTATAAGTTTGACGAAGCCATTAATATGTATTCTGAATATAGCGCACAAAACCGAAAAATGAAAGATGAAGAACGAAAAAAAGTGCAGAAACGTATTACTGAATGCCGCAGTGGTAAAGAAATAGTCAAAGATACCGTGGATGTGAAAATCAATAATATGGGTGAAAACATCAATACTGAATATCCTGAGTATAATCCAATGATCCTTGCTGATGGTTCCCGATTGGTTTTTACAGCAAGACGCAAATATGTCGGGAATCCAGTGGATGAAGCCGACGGCCAATATTGTGAAGATGTTTGGTACTCTGATAAAAAGGAAGATGGGAGCTGGTCTGAATCACGCAGGTTTAAATCCCCGATTAACACAAAAGGACATGATGCCATAAGTGGCATTTCCACTGACGGACAAGTAATGTATGTTTATAAACCGCAAACTGAAAAAGGCGGGGATATTTTTATCACCAGACAAGAAGGGAACAACTGGCAGGAACCAGAATCCCTTGGAGAACCTGTAAATACTGAGTATCATGAATCCAAGGTAAGCATATCATACGATAAGAAAACCATGTACATTGTTTCTACCCGGCCAAAAGATAACCATGGAGGCCGTGATATATACGTCAGTAAAAAACAACCATGGGGAGAATGGGGAGAACCCGAAAATATAGGTTCTGTTATCAATACTGAGTATGACGAAGAGGGTGTGCTTATACATCCTGACGGCCGAACATTATTTTTCTGTTCAAAAGGTCATAACACCATGGGAGGTTTTGACATCTTCCGTTCAGTTAAGGATACTAACGGAAACTGGTCTGCACCCGTTAATCTTGGTTATCCAATTAACACCCCCGATGATGAAGCATTTTTCTCTATTGCCGCAGATGCAAGACATGCATATATCAGCTCTGTACGCCCCGATGGATATGGCTCTTATGATATTTATGAAATCATTTACCCTGAAGAAGAAGAGGAGGAAGAAGAGGAGGATGAGGAAGAGGAAGTAAAAGCCAGAATGACACTCTTTACTGGTATTGTTAAAGATGTAAAAACCATGGAGCCGCTTAAAGCCAGCATTGAAATTGTGGATAATGACAAAAACGAAAAAATTGTTGAACTTAATTCTAATGAGGCAACCGGTAAATTCGTTGCCAGCTTACCTGCCGGGAAAAATTACGGATTATCTGTTAACAAAGAAGGATATATGTTCCATTCTGAAAATTTTAATATTGCAGATACATCCGGGTTTGAAAAAGTGAAAAAAGAAGTGTTGTTACAGCCTATCGAAGTTGGAACAAAAATAGTACTTAAAAATATCTTTTTTGATTACGATAAAGCCACATTGCGTGAATCCTCATTCAATGAGCTTAATAAAGTGGTTGATGTTTTGAAAGATAATCCTAATCTGGTTATTGAAATCAGCGGACATACGGATAATCGCGGCAGCTTGGAATATAACCTTGAATTATCCAGAGAACGTGCCAAATCAGTTGTGGATTATTTAATAGAAAAGGGAATCGACAAAAGCAGACTGGAATACAAAGGTTATGCCTTTGAAAAACCCATCGCTGATAATGATACCGAAAAAGGCAGGCAAATGAACCGCCGGGTAGAATTTAAGGTTTTGGGCAATGAATAATGGTATTGCAGAAAATAATTGACCTATTTTTAATTATAATTCTTTTTTTTATGAAAAATACTGCGCTTACAAAAATTCACGAGGCTATGGGTGCCCGTATGGTGCCTTTTGCTGGTTTTAATATGCCAGTTGAATTTGAAGGTATTACCACAGAACATCGTACTGTCCGTGAAAAACTCGGCGTATTTGACGTCTCTCACATGGGTGAATTTAAAGTAAATGGCCCCAATGCCAAAAATTTTATTCAACGAATTTCTTCTAATGATGCCAATGCCCTTTTCGATGGAAAAGTACAATACAATTGTATGCCCAACAATAAAGGTGGCATTGTCGATGACTTCCTCGTTTACCGGTTTGCAGAAGACAGTTACTGGATGGTTGTTAATGCTGCCAACATTGAAAAAGACTGGGAATGGTGTAAAAAACAAGCTGAACCTTTTGGCTTAAAAATTGGAGAAGAACTTGTAAATATTTCAGATGATTACAGCCTGCTTGCCGTACAAGGCCCCTATGCCAGAAAGGCCATGCAGAAACTCACCGGCGAGAATATCATGGATATGGAATTCTATACAACAGAAATTATCCCTTTTGCCGGTATTGAAGATGTGGTGTTTTCTACCACAGGATATACCGGTGCCGGTGGTTGTGAAATATATGTAAAAAATGCTGATGCAGAAAAGGTTTATAAAGCCATACTCGAAGCAGGGGAAGAATATGGGATAAAACCCATTGGCCTCGGTGCCAGGGATACCCTGAGAATGGAAATGAATATGTGCCTCTATGGCAATGATATCAACGATGAAACATCTCCGATAGAAGCCGGATTGAGCTGGATAACCAAGTTCGTAGATGGCAATGACTTTATAATGCGTGATTATCACGAGAAACTCAAAGCTGAAAAACCTGACAAAAGGCTTAAAGGTTTTGTGATGAAAGAACGTGGTATTCCGCGTCAGCATTATCCTGTATATGACGAGGAAGGCAATGAAATCGGAGAAGTAACAAGCGGAACCATGTCGCCAATGATGAATACAGGCATAGGCCTGGCATACCTGAAACGTGGTTATTGGAAGTCAGGCACTAAAATTTACATTGGTATCCGTAAAAAACGCTTAGAAGCAGAAGTGGTAAAACCTCCGATATTCAAAGACCAAAAACCGGAAGTCAAATAAATTTTACCTTATACGAATCCATAAAATCCCCAAATGGAATATCCTCCAATATTATTTTTACAATATCCCATTTTGCTTTAGATTTTATACATGAGTTCAGTCTAAAAAGCCATTTTAAACCCACAAGTTATTTCGTTTAAAGTCAAATTTAATTTTAAAAATATTTTTATTCTTTTTCATTACTGTCCGGTAAAAATAAAAAAAGATATTCAGAGATTCGTAACTATCTGAAAAATAGATAGTACTTCGTTAAAACATTTTTATTTTCAAAAGTAAGCCCCCTCTGTCAGAATAATGAAGGTTGCATGAGTTCATCATATGATTTTTGCCAATCTTTATCCGGGTTCTCTAAAAAACGCAACAAATGAATATAATTGAAAAGATGAATCTTACAAAAGCTAACCAGGTTAGAAAAAGCCCATTGGCGTTTTAGCATTTTCTGGACAACCACCATAAGAAGATTTGCAATCAGAGCGCAGTATATCTGGATTTTAATAGCATTTTCATTGTCTCCAAGGAAATATTTCAGGGGGAAGTTTTGTTTGAGCTGCTTAAAG
>JBNJGX010000042.1:0-13550 GCA_051748025.1 Bacteroidota bacterium | reverse complement strand
TCACTTTTCGTTACAGACCCGGCCGTTCCCCTTACAGCCGAAGATAACGGCGGAGAATGGTCAGGCAACGGTATAGACCCGAATTCAGGTGAATTTAATCCTGAAAATGCCGGTATTGGCGATCATCAGATTATCTATACCATAGACCAGATTTGCGGAGATGCCGACAGTACCATTATTGTTGTAAGCGAGGAACAAATAGAAGACTTGCTTATTCCTGATGTGCTGACACCGAATGGAGACGACTTTAACGACACATGGCGTATCCAGGGTATCAGAGCCTATGATGATGTGGCTGTTTACATATTTACCCGCTGGGGTGATAAAGTCTTTGAATTTACCGGAACCGGCGACGCATATGCAGAAAAGGAAAACCAGTGGGATGGTACACACAACGGCAATAAAATGCCTTTTGGCACTTATGTATATATTCTGGAATTAAATAACAATAACGATGAAACATATAAAGGAACCCTAACACTCATTAGATAATTAAACACAATTGCCATGAAAAGAAAAATAGTTGTTATATCATTAATGCTTTTTGCCTTTTATCAGTCTATGGCTGATGGAGATACATTCCGGAAAAATTACAGTTTTTCCATGATGGATTTCCCTGGCCGTATGATTCAGACCTCGGATAGTAATTTTGTCTTTTGTGGATTTAATACTGCAGGAATTCAGATTACAGGGAACGTTACCAAAGTAGATACCCTTGGTAATCTCATTTGGTCTAAAAAAATCGGTGGGCTGAGTATTGCAACCGGCTTGTACGATATTATCGAAATAAGCCCTGCCAATGGCGGAGGATACCTTGTGGCAGGTGAATCCAGTCCGGGAGCAATTATGGTCAGGCTTAATGAAGATGGTACCTTAAATTGGTCAAAAAGATACGAATACCCGGATCACCCGAGCCAAAGTTCCAGCTCTTGGTTTAACAAAGTGATTGAAACCTCAGACGGTAAATTTCTGGGATGTGGCGGCGTAAGGCATTTTATGGATTCTGATTCAATACTTCATGATTCTGTAATGCCTTTCATTATGGCTGTTGATGCTAATTCCGGAGCTTTGCAGTGGGATAATGCTTTTGTGTTTGATGTCCCCAATGATGATGAACATGTTTTCAATGACCTCACCGAAACTACAGATGGGTATATCTTTACAGGATATACATCTGAAGGAGAAGGCACTTTGAGCGATAACGGTAATTATCCCCGTGATGGCTTAATCGTAAAAACAAACCATGATGGTGAATTTCAATATAGCAGAATTTATGGCAACAGTGGTAGATCTGAAGTAGTGGAGTCAGTTATTACGCTTTCTTCAGGCGATGTATTGATGGGGGGCTACAGGGGTGATTATGGCACCCTCATGACAATAGATGGCACAGGGTCATCTCCCTCCATTGGGTTTGGACACAGGTATATTGCCTCAATATACTTCCTTTTCGAGGAACCACTCATGTTCTCAGAGGTCATGGAAATGCCTGATGGAAATTATGCAGCCATTGGCTCCTATTTTAATACTTATAATGTGCCTTTTAAGCTATACGCAACTGCTACAAAAATTGACAACTCAAATGGAGATTTATTGCTTCGCAAAACATTCCTTCCGGATATGGATTGGGATGATTTAGGCCTGGAAAACCCTTATGGATTGCTACCAAAAGGAGGCATAACTTTTGACAACGCTTTTTTCATGTTTATGCAGGGAATGGGAACAGACGGGTATAATTATCACCTGATAAAAACAGATGAAAATGCTAGCATGAATAATCCGGAGTGCCCCGAAGGGGAATATGATGCCAATAAATCAAGCTATTCGCCAACACTAAATAATTCGTCACCATCCTCTTATTATCGCTTAGTACAAACTGAAAATTTTGTTACTCCGGCAAATGAAGATATTGTACCTGATGTTGTTACTATATGTGAGTACATTGAGTGTGATCCGCCACAGGCTCCGGATGTGGATGCTACGCCCGGAGAAGTCTGCGAAGGAGACCCGGTTACAATTACTGCCTCCGGATCAGGAAGTAACGTCACATATTATTATTATACCCAGTCCACCGGTGGTACCCCCATTGATAGTGGCCCTCAAATCACGGTTAACCCTGTTGAAACCACTACTTATTATGTGGATGCTTTGCATGGGACAATTCCTGATTGTTATAGCGACAGAACCCCTGTTACCATTGATGTAATCCCAACACCAGATCTTGATCCTGTGGATGATGTTGTTTCTTGTGGAAGCTACGAGTTACCACCATTGACAAACGGTGATTATTACGAAGAGCCTGATGGTGTGGGACTGATACCGGAAGAAACTATAATTAACAGTGATACCACCATATATGTCTATGCAGAATCCGGCACAACACCCAATTGTACCGCTGAAGACAGTTTTACCATCACAATTGAAACATCACCTGATATTGATTCCATAAACGATCAAACACAATGTAGTGGCTTTCAGTTACCTGATATTACAGGCACAAACCTGACAGGCAATGAGGCTTATTACACGGGTACTGATGGTACAGGCGATATGTATAACGAAGGGGAAGTACTCAATTATGAAGATTTAGGCCCCTACCCCATTACACTATACATGTTTGATGACAATGGAGGTTGCTCAGATGAAGAAAGTTTTGAATTGACTTTATATCCGGCACCTGATGTCCAGGCAGAAAGTAATTCTCCGGCATGTCTTGAACAATCAGTTGAGTTATCAGAATCAGGTGGTGATGCTGAATCATGGGCATGGACAGGCCCCAACGGTTTTAGTTCTGACGAGCAAAATCCCGTTATTTCTCCTGCCGGATTTGTGCATTCAGGAACCTATTATGTCACCGTGACAGATGAAAATGCATGTACAAATACTGATGAGGTTGAGGTAATTGTTATTAAACCACCGTCTGCAACAGCAGAAAGTAACTCTCCTGTTTGTGAAGGTAACGATATTGAACTTTTTGAAACAGCCGGGGAAGCTGATACCTGGGTATGGTCAGGCCCCAATGATTTTTCTTCAACAAATCAGAATCCAGTTATTTCTTCTGTTACAACCGCCGCAGACAGTATATATACAGTTACAATTACTGATGCCAATGGTTGCACAGCAACTGACAATGTATCTGTTGAGGTGAATCCGGTATCTGATGCCCTGGCAGAAAGTAATTCCCCGGTTTGTGAAGGCGGTAATATTGAATTGTCTGAATCTGCCGGAGGTGCTGAATCATGGACATGGTCAGGGCCAGATGGATTTACATCAAGCTCACCTGAACCAACGATTGTTTCTGCTAACTCAGCGCATAGTGGAACATATTCCGTTACAATCACAGATGCAAGTGGTTGTACAAATACCGATGATGTTGATGTAAACGTTAATCCAACACCAGACGAACCGGAAGTTGATATTGATTGCGATGGCGGTGCTGACAACGGTATGGTCACAGTTACATCACCGCTTGGTGGCGATTATGAATACACCATTGATGGAACAACCTATCAACCAGAAGTAGAGTTTGGTCCTTTAACAAATGGTTCTTATGCCGTAACTGTTATGGATATTGGTACAGGTTGTACAGCATCTGGCACCAGCTTTAATGTTGATTGCGGATGCTCCGATCCAACCACACTGGATTTAAGTTCTGTTTCAGGTAATACTTGCGAAGGAACGGCTTTTACAGTAAGTAATAACACTTTTAATGGCAGCGCAACAGAAGTAAACCTTGTACATGATGGCAGTGGAAACCTTGATTCATCAACTTTTACAAGTTCTCCCTTTGATTTTACTTATACACCTGATCCGGCTGATGCGGGGAATGTCGTTACAATAACAGTATCTACAAATAATCCTGAAGGATCACCTTGCGTCAGCGCTGAACAGGATTTTACCCTGACAGTTTCCGAAGCAGGCACTGTTAACATAAACAGCAATTCACCAATATGCGAAGGTGAAGATATTCATTTAACTGAAACAGGTGGATATGCAGTTTCATGGGAATGGGAAGGGCCTGATGGTTTCTCTTCTACTGACAACAACCCGGTGATAAATTCTGTAACAACTGATGCATCAGGTACTTATTATTTGACCATCACAGATGGGAATGGATGTGCCAATACTGATAGTTTGGATGTGATTGTAAGTTCTGCACCTGATGTTGTAGCAGAAAGCAATTCACCTGTATGCGAAAATGACAATATAGAATTGACTGAATCTGGTGGAGAAGCTGACACCTGGCAATGGGAAGGGCCTGATGGCTTCTCGTCTGATCAAAATAACCCTGTAATTAGTTCAGTAAGTACAACAGCAAGCGGTACTTATGAAGTTACCATAACAAACATGTACGGATGTACCAATACAGATGATGTAGAGGTTACCATTGACCCTGCACCCGGTACGCCTGAAGTTTCAATCGATTGCAGTGGTGGCGAAGATGATGGTGTAATCGAAGTCACGGCTCCCCTTGGGGATGATTTCGAATACAGCATTGATGGTAATTATCAATCAGATGCTGTTTTTGATTCGCTTGATAACGATACTTATACAGTGATCGTCATGGATACAACTACCGGCTGTACCACTGAGAGTGATCCAATAGTTCTGGATTGCGGATGTGATAATCCAACCACACTGACATTGAATTCTACGTCAGCCAGCACATGCGAAGTTTCATCATATACAGTAAGTGGAAATACTTTTGGAGGGAGTGCAACAGAAGTTAACCTGGTGCATGATGGCAATGGGACCCTTGATGCCACAGATTTCACAAGTTCCCCATTTGATTTTACCTATACCCCTGATTCTGATGATATCGGCTCTGACGTAACAATTACTGTCACAACAGATAATCCGGAAGGATTCCCCTGTGCAAGTTCTGAAGAAACATTTGTTCTAACTGTAAACCCGCCTGCAACTGTCAATGCCGGAAGTAATTCCCCGGTATGTGTTGGTGAAAATATAACCCTGACAGAAACGGGAGGTGCAGCAGTTAATTGGACATGGTCAGGGCCCGGTGGTTTTACTTCTTCTTCGCATAATCCGATAATTGGTTCGGCAACTGATACAGAAAGTGGCACATATACAGTTACTGTAACTGACAACAATGGATGTACCAATGCAGATGATGTGGATGTAATTGTCAATCCTATCCCTGATGTACAGGTAAGCAGCAATTCCCCCATTTGTGAAGGGGAGGATATTGATCTGATTGAATCCGGTGGTGATGCTGATTCCTGGTCATGGTCAGGGCCTGATGGTTTTACATCCGGCTCACCAACACCAGGGATTGTTTCTGCAAGTCCTTCCCAAAGTGGAATGTATTCAGTTACGGTTTCTGATAATATTGGTTGTACAAATTCTGATGTTGTAGATGTAACAGTTTCCCCGGCGCCTGCTACCCCTGAAGATAGTGTTGATTGCAGTGGTGGCGAAGATAACGGGATGATAACTGTGACATCGCCACTGGGAACAGATTATCAATACGCCATTGACGGGACTTATCAGGAAAGTCCTGATTTTGGCCCCTTGCCAAATGGGGTTTATACCATAACAGTTACCGATACAACCTCCGGGTGTACTACATCAGGCAATAGCATTCTTCTGGATTGCGGTTGTACAAATTCTACGTCACTCACGTTAAGCACATATTCAGGCACCACTTGTGAAGGAGAACCTTTTACATTGAATGGCAATACATTCGGAGGCAGTGCCACTGAAGTATCACTGAGTCATGATGGAAACGGAAGTTTTGACCAGGATAACTTCACAAGTTCACCTTTTGGTTTTACTTATATACCTGATCCTGCTGATGCAGGAAATGCTGTACTCATAACCGTTACAACAAACAACCCGGACGGCTCACCATGTGTCAGTTCAGAAGAAACATTCATTTTAAATGTAAAACAATCCCCGGATGTGATTGCTGAAAGCAATTCCCCTGTTTGTGCTGGTAACGATATTAATCTTACAGAAATAGGTGGTGATGCCCAGTCCTGGGAATGGGACGGCCCTGATGGCTTCTATTCTTCTGAATACAACCCAACAATCAATTTTGCATCTACAGCAGCAAGCGGAACATATTCAGTTTCGGTTACCGATGGAAACGGCTGTACCAATATGGATAATGTTGATGTACAGGTCTATGAAATTCCTGATCCAACGATAGATGATCCGGGGGATTTCTGTTCAAACGATATGCCGGTTGACCTGACAGCTACGCCAGCCGGGGGCATCTGGAGTGGCAATGGAATTACCGACACCATCAACGGGACCTTTGATCCTTCTGTTGCCGGCGCTGGTGATTATATTATTACTTACATAGCAGGAACATCGCCCTGTACGGATTACGATGAAATCACAATTACAGTACACCCGGTACCTGATGCCACTATTGACAATCCGGGCGCTTTTTGCTTTGAAGATACATCTGTTAATTTGACAGCAGCAACATCCGGAGGCACATGGAATGGCACTGGTATTACAGATACGGTTGCAGGTACCTTTGATCCTGCCGCTGCAGATATCGGCATCAATACCATTACCTATGTAGTCTCAGACGGAACATGTACAGGTTCTGATGCGATTGATGTTATAGTGAATCAGTCAGCAGATGCTACCATTGACAGTATCCCTGATTATTACTGTGCTGACAACTTTAATGATACCCTGACAGCAGCAACCTCCGGAGGGTATTGGCTTGGTCAAGGCATTGATTCTGCAGGCGTGTTTAATCCTTACTTTGCCGGTAGTGGTACTCACGAAATCATTTATACCATTCCAGATCCCTGTGGTGATGCTGACACTGTTGAAATAACAGTTCATTCACGTGCCAATGCCACCCTAATTGATCCTGTAGATACATTATTGGAAACAGATCCATCAGTAATACTGGATGCTGAAGATGAAGGTGGTATATGGTCTGGAAATGGAATAGACCCAAACACAGGAGAATTTCATCCCGGGAATGCAGGTGTTGGTGATCACCTTATCTTTTACACAATTTCACAGGTTTGCGGCCATGCAGATACCACCACCATTGTTGTTATTCCCGATCATGACTTACTGATACCGGATGTATTGACACCCAATGGTGACGACTTTAACGATACCTGGAAAATACAAGGTATATCAGCATTTGAACAAGTTGATATCTGGATTTTTACCAGATGGGGCGACAAGGTATTTGAATTCAGTGGATCGGGTTTTAACTATAATGATCCTGATAATCAATGGAACGGCACCCATAACGGCAAAGAATTACCTTTTGGTACTTATGTATATATACTTGAACTAGATAACAAAGATACGTATAAAGGAACGATAACGCTCATCAGATAAAAACACGACAATTATGAAAAAACGATTGCTATTATTTTGTATCATTGGTGGAATGGCAGTAAGTGCATACTCGCAGCAGCTACCACTTTACAGCCAGTATATGTTTAACAAACTGCTTCTGAATCCGGCTGTAACAGGGAGTAACAATGAAAAAATACCCATAAGGTTAACAGCCCGTCAACAATGGGTAGGCATTGATAATGGGCCATCCACACAAATAGTTAGTGGCCATTTACGGCTTAACAACGAAACGATGGGTGTTGGTGGTGTTATTTATGCCGATCAATTTGGACATGAATCCCGCATAGGTATTCAGGGGAATTATGCATATATTCTCCCGGTGTTCAGCGAAAATGCCAGTCTGGCTTTTGGTCTCTCTTTCCAGGTGTTCCAATATCAAATGGATTACACGAACTTTGTGTCGCTTGATGAAAATGATCCACAGTTGAATTACAACCGGGAACAAACCTGGATTCCTGAAAGTGATTTTGGATTATACTTATATAGTGATGAATATTTTGCAGGAATCTCTGCAAATCAAATGATCGAACTACCGATTAAAATTGGTGATGAAGAGATTGAAGATAACACCCTGGTTCGTCATTATAATTTGTTGGGTGGTTATAAATTTGAAATAAACGAGGAAATTGATCTGGAACCTTCTTTGCTGATCAAAGGAACAGCAAAAACACCTTTCCAGTTTGATATTAATCTGAAAGGCATTTATCAGGATGATTACTGGGCAGGATTTTCTTACAGAACATCCGGTGATATTATTGCCATGATCGGTCTTAATTATAAAGATTTTGTGTTTGGATTTGCTTACGATTACTCAATATCCAGATTATCAAATTATCAAAGCGGCACTTTTGAGTTAATGCTAGGGTACAATATCACCAAAAAAGGACCAGGAAGTAGTAGTTTATTATAAAAACATGAAATACACAAACTAAAAAATACAAGACATTATGAAAACAAAAGTATGTATAACTAAATTTCTGTTAACGGGCATAATAATTGTGCTAATGCTAAATGGATTTACATTCAACACTTCTTATGCTCAGAATGTGGGAATAAATACCAATTCCCCTGATGAATCTGCCATGCTGGATATTGTGGCTAATGATGCAGGAATACTCATTCCTCGCCTGACTCAGCAACAACGGGATGACATTGGGTCCCCAGCCACAGGCCTGATGATCTATCAAACAGATAGTACACCGGGTTTTTATTATAACCAGGGAACCCCCGCATCTCCCGATTGGGTCAGTATTACTGCCGGAGCCGGTGGGGAGGAATGGACTGATGATGGAGATTTCCTGTTTCCAACAGATGACACAGATACCTGTGCACGTGTTTATGAAAATAACCCGGAATACGGATTTTATTATGTTGGTGGAGCAGCAAGAGGTGGTTGTTTTGTAAATGCAGTAGCTGATACACTAGATTTCATCGGCGTTTACGGGCAATGTAGCAATGAAGATTATTACGGATTCGGTGGGTACTTTTCCGGTGGCTATGCAGGTGCCATTGGCAAGGTTGAAGCTACAGGCAGCGAAGACTATAACGGATTAATAGGTGATGCTTCAGGAGGCTCCGGAAGGAATATTGGTGTATTTGGTACCGCAAGTGATGGTGCCAATAACTATGGTGTCTATACCACTGTAAATGATACAGTGGGATTTGGATTGAGGGCTTCTAATCAAAATACCACGGGAACAGGTATCTTAACAACAGGTAATGACGCTGACGGCACTTACCTTGCAGGTGGGTCGGGAATCGCATCCAAAGGAACCACAGTAGGAATATATGGAACAGCTTCTGATGCTGAAGGTAGTGGAATCTTCGGCAGGGTTGATATTGCTGATGGTTTTGGAATAGAAGCACGAAACAACAATGCTTCAGGTACCGGACTTATTGCTGTTGGTAACAATGAGGATGGTGCTTACCTTACAGATGGTTCAGGTATTGCAGCAAATGGCGCTTTAGTGGGTGTATATGGAACTGCTATAGACGCTGAAGGGACTGGGATTTTCGGCAGTGTTGATATTGCTGATGGTTTTGGAATAGAAGCACGAAACAACAATGCTTCAGGTACTGGACTTATTGCTGTTGGGAACAATGAGGATGGTGCTTACCTTACAGATGGTTCAGGTATTGCAGCAAATGGCGCTTTAGTGGGTGTATATGGAACTGCTGTCGATGCCGGAGGGAGTGGGATTTTCGGCAGTGTTGATATTGCTGATGGTTTTGGAATAGAAGCACGAAATGCGAATGCCCAGGGGACAGGATTGCTTGTTACCGGTAATAATTCAACCGCTACATACCTTACTGAAGGTACCGGCGCTGCCATTTCCGGGACCGACGGAGTCTTGGCTTTCAGTAGTGATGCCTCCGGCACAGGCCTTATTGGTATTGGAAACAATTTGGGCTCCATTCCATCCCTGACAAATGGCTCCGGTGTCGCCGGTTCCAGTGATAATGTCGGGGTATATGGTTATGGCGATGCTACTTCTCAATCAGTTGGTATATATGGAACCAGCGCTGCTTCAGACGGCATGGCCGGCTATTTTGATGGTGATATTTATGCAACAGGTACTGCTAATGCTTCAATTAAAAACTTTGTGATTGACAATCCCGAAAATCCCGATGAAGAAGTACTGAGGCATACATCTATCGAATCCAACGAAGCCATGGTCATTTACCGCGGAAAAGCGCAACTAAATGATGCTGGCAAAGCAAATATTGAGCTGCCTTCGTATTTCAAAGCCCTGACAAAAGAAGATGAAGCTACAATACAGATAACCTGCATCGGACAGCCGTTTAACATTGGTTATGAATGGAACGGTGATTTCACTTCCTTTACAGCCTATGGCGATGCCAACCGAGAAGTCTCATGGATGGTGATGGCCGACAGGGATGATCCTTACATGAAGGAAAACAGAAAACCCGTAATAACCAAAAAGGATGATAGCCGTGATAAAGGCTATAAACCCGGGTATTACATCCATCCCGAACTTTACGGACAACCGGAAGAAAAGAGGTACTCTTACCTTTGGTTTAATAAAGAAAGAAAACTTCCACTAGAATTAAAAGAGACAAAATCACGTAGCCTGAAAGGGTCAGAATCACGGAGTCTGAAAAAAGTCAGCGGTGAAACACAACGATTGAAATTGGAAATAGATCACAGTGAAACAGAACCTAAAATCAAAGAGATAGATAAATAAAGTTTCATAGCCAGCCTTTTAAAAACTGTAAAGATGTTTATAACTCCCTTTACAGTTTTTTTTTTGTAAACAAAGCTGGATATATACTTATAACAAATAAAAATCAATCAAAAACCGGCCTTATCGAATCATGATCCTGAATAACAGGCGCATGCAAAAAAACTTTTTCATTTATCTGGTCATCCAGTTGAGCGGTCTTTTTTGCAAGCTCTAATTCCTTCCGCACAGGTTTATAGTCAAGGAAATAATGCTCATCACAATACACAAGGCGGTAGAGGTTATGCAAAGCCATATAATCCATACCGGCGTATTCAAATTGAGTGCCACCCCGCCATGTTGGGGCATCCTGCGGCCAGACCAGCCGGGATGATGTACTCCAATATACAGTATAATGATCCCTGGTGGTATCTGAAAAGGGCCCGTCGGGCGGTGCCAGTTTAAGCACATCGGCAAACCAGGTGCTGTCTTCTTTCCACATTGCTGTACCCGGATGATACAAGCTGTTCAATTTATCCTGATTTAGCAGATAGTTTGTCAGGATATAATACCGGTAACGGTGTTTCATCCCAATTTCCCGTAAAGAAAAAAACACAGGTGAATGACTGCCGTGAACATTTCCAAATGAAGCCAGTGAACGTGTTTTATTATCATCCCAGTTTCTTGGTAAAGCAATGGCAGCACCCAATGGCAATTTAAGCTCTTTATAATACACCGTACGAAAAAGCCACCTCAAAAATCCCCTGTCAGAATGCTCAAAATGTAAATCCCGGGCACCTGTAATATTTTCAACGGTACGGGCAAAACCATGTGCATTGATCAGGACACCCATATCTGTTCCCGAGCCTTCACGCACAGGCTTCTCTGTAACGGGATTCATAATATACCAGCGGGTGCTGAGTAATTTCAGAAACTCAATGTTTGTAATTTTTCCCATTTTGTACCATGGTTTATACACCACTGCCGCCTGTTTTTCATTTTGTTGTATATTATTTATCAAACGCAGGCTCAAATCCCTTGCCCATGCTTTAAAATCAATCACATCCTTAAACCAGATCCCCTTCGTGTTCAGATATTCAGGGATCAGATCATTTTGAAAATTCACCGGGATATCACCGGCAAATTCTTTATCCATAAAATGATCCATAACAGTTAGGGCTTCCAGCAAATGTATTATCACATCCTGGCTCATCCCCTGCAAAGGGATTGTCCCTTCCTGAAATATTGATTGGTATTTAGTGGTTCTTGTCAATTTTTCATCGGGCTTCCCCAGATCAAAACCAAAATGCCTGTGGTTTGACATCCAGAATCCAAAACTCACATCATCCCGAATCATAAACCCATTGATATCAGCAGGATATTTAATGTATTGATTGATGGAATCCCCCTTATGTAACATTTTTTTATCATGATACAGCCGGAGGTTATATTCTGAATATAAATCTAACCGCTCAATGGCAAGCATGGCATAAAAAAGCGCTGTCAATGATTTCTTATATGGTTGATCATTACGCTTAAGCAACTCTATTTCAGTGACGAGTAAAATAATATAATCATGAAAATTGCTATTGCCATCACTCCAGCTAAGGTGTTTGTATCCCTTTTGGTTTCTTAACCGGTCAACTGCAGGAATATTGGTCCCATACATTTCTACATCAGGGCTGACAAGCACATATTCGTTTTCCAGACGTTCCCTGTAATGATTGTATTTTTTCATCAATGTACCAATATGCTCATCCTGTGCCTGGGTCAATATAAACGGACAAAGGGAAAAATATATCAATAATGGTATTATTTTATTTTGCATCTACCTGTATGGTTGGTTCAACATTAAGTTTATCCCTGATTGCCTGACGCATATCACTCATTGTTTTATGCACTTTTTCCAGGGGCCAGTCTCCGGGCATAACAATGTGGAAAGTCAATTCATTGTGGTCGCCATAAGTATGAAGATGAAAATGGTGTGATAATACATCAAATCCTGCAATGTCATTAACAATATCTCTGACTTCACTAACCATTTTACCATCAGGCTTTTTGCCGAGGATAATATCAATGGCCTGGATGATAATTTTCCAAGCCGTATAAAAAATTAATACAGATACCAACAGACCAAGCACACTATCGATCCACCAGGCATATTTCTGAAAGGCAATACCAATTAAAATAACCACAGAAGAGATGGCATCGCTGCGGTGATGCCAGGCATCAGCCTTCAAACTCAGTGAATTCAATTTTCTGTAGGCATGTAATGCATATTGCGCCATGCCCTCTTTAATAAGAATTGACGCAATAATTACCAATACAGCAATAAGTCCGAAATCGGCACTTTCGCGGTTTATAAGCTTTTGCACAGATTCAATTCCAAAATTTCCGGCAACAACAAAAAGGATAACCCCGATAATAATGGATGCTATCAAACGAAAACGGCCATGTCCATAAGGATGGGTTACATCAGGCGGTTTGTTGGCAACTTTGTAAAAAACAAGTAAAACCACAGAAGACACAGAATCACTGAGTGTGTGCCATGCATCAGCCATAATAGCTACACTACCACTAACAATACCTGCCCATAGCTTCAATGCAAAGAGAATAACGTTACCAGCAATGGCTAACCATCCTGCATAAAAAGCTTTTTTATATGAATTTATTTTCGACATGACATGGCGAAATTATACAATACCCATAAAAACAAATTATCTATATGCTTAAAAACCCTTACCCAATTATGTTTTGCGTATTCGTACCAGAACATTTTCTTTATTAACCACATCCCCCTGTGCAAAGTTTATTTCTTCAACGATGCCTTCGTGGGGGCTGGTAATGCTATGATATGATGCCCTTGATTCTATGTAACAAAGCCGCTGGTCAGCTTTTATTTTATCACCGGGTTTAATTTTATTTTCATCCAGGCATAAGCTAAGGTCATAATACACTTTTCCAAAATAGGGCGATTTAATGTCAGTAATATTATTATCAGAACCC
>JBNJGX010000041.1:0-13747 GCA_051748025.1 Bacteroidota bacterium | reverse complement strand
GCAACATTTTAAACGGGGTGCTTTATCAAGAGCGTGATCTTAAATGTGAAACTGTCAATGATCTGAAAATTGTCAGCAACAATAAAGCCGGCGACAACACAATATCAGATATGCTGTTTGCCAATAAAATCGTAAAACATTCAAAATCCAATGCCATCGTATTGGCAAAGAACCAGCAACTGATTGCCAGTGGTGTCGGACAGACGTCCAGGGTTGATGCTTTGAAACAGGCCATTCAGAAAGCAAAACATTTTAAATTTGATCTGAATGGTGCAGTAATGGCTTCCGATGCTTTTTTCCCGTTCAAAGATTCGGTGGAAATTGCTCACCAGGCCGGGATTACCGCTGTTATACAACCCGGCGGATCCATCAGGGACAAAGAAAGCATTGATTATTGCAATGAAAACAATATTGTTATGACATTTACAGGTGTCAGACATTTTAAACATTAAAAAATAGTAACACAGGTGGTACATAAGAAGAACAATAGAAGATTTGAATAACCAATAATGAATAACGAATAACGAATGATGAAGTCATTTTACTTCGTTATTCAAATTTTTTAACTGCAACTATAGAGACGTTACAAAAATTATTATTATTTTTAGCAAGTAAATAAAACAACACAATGGGCTTATTTTCTTTTTTAACACAAGAAATTGCCATAGACCTTGGCACAGCAAACACAATCATCATCTACAACGATAAAATTGTAGTGGATGAGCCTTCAATTGTAGCCTTAGATGAAAAAACCGGAAAACTGGTTGCCATCGGACACAAGGCAAGACAGATGCATGGCAAAACACACAAAAACATACGTACCATTCGTCCTTTGCGGGATGGTGTAATTGCAGATTTTCATGCTGCAGAAATGATGATACGGGGCATGATCAAAATGATCAATAAAAAGAAACGCCTGGTGACACCGTCACTTAAAATGGTAGTTTGTATCCCGTCGGGTAGCACCGAAGTAGAAATCAGGGCAGTAAGGGATTCTTCCGAACATGCCGGGGCGCGTGAGGCTTACCTGATATACGAGCCAATGGCTGCAGCAGTGGGTATTGGCATAGATGTTGAAGCACCGGACGGCAGCATGGTTATTGATATTGGCGGAGGTACAACTGAAATTGCCGTCATTTCACTCGGCGGCATTGTTTGTAATAAGTCCATTCGTGTGGCAGGCGACGAACTTACCGATGATATCATGGAATACATGCGCCATCAGCATAACATTAAAATCGGCGATCGCACGGCTGAAGAAATAAAACTGAAAGTCGGTTCTGCCATGACTGAGATCGAAGACCCACCTGAAGAATATCTCATTAGAGGTCCGCACCAGATGACAGCATTACCGGTAGAGATCCCGGTGTCATATCAGGAAATTGCACACTGCCTTGATAAGTCCATTTCCAAAATTGAAACTGCCATTATGGGGGTACTTGAGGAAATCCCACCTGAGTTGTATTCTGATATTTATAACCGCGGCGTTTTTCTGACCGGGGGTGGTGCTTTGCTAAGAGGACTTGATCACAGATTGTCACAGAAAATTAATATCCCCGTAAATGTTTCTGAAGACCCCTTGCATGCCGTAGCCAGAGGAACGGCCATTGCACTTAAAAATGTGGATAAATTCCAATTTTTGCTGAGATAATTCTTTATGAGAAAACTACTCAGGTTGTTTTTAAAATATTACGCTGTTTTTCTTTTCCTTCTGCTTGAGGGAATTGCTGTAAGCTTAATTGTTAGCCAAAACCATTATCATAAAGCGGTTTTTATCAATGCATCGTCTGGGGTTATTGGCTATGTATCCGAAAAGTGGTCAAACATCACAGATTATTTTGCCCTGAAAAAAGAAAATAAAAAACTGCTTGAAGAAAACCTGAGGCTACATCGCAGGCTGCAGGAAGAACAACAAGCCGGCCAAAAAGCATACAACACACAATATATGACGGCCAAAGTTGTGAATGCTTCGGTTTTCAGACAAAAGAATTACTTTACCATCAACAAAGGCAAAAAGCAAGGCGTGCAAGTTCAAATGGCAATTGCCGGGCCCGAAGGTGTAATTGGTTTGGTGGAAAACACATCACAACATTATGCCACTGTTATCCCCATCATTAACACACGTTTTCATCTGAGTGCAAAGATTAAACGAAACGACTACTTCGGATCCCTAAGCTGGGATGGCCGTTCATATAAATATGCCCAACTTGATGATATCCCGGCTTATGTTGATGTTTTTGAGGACGACACTGTTACAACAACCGGCTTTGGTTCTTCATTTCCTGAAGGTGAAATTGTGGGGCATATTTCAAATGCTGAAAAAGCTGATAATTCTGCCTTCTGGAATATTGATGTCAGGCTTGCCACTGATTTCAAAAACATACAATCTGTTTATATCCTTAATTTACCTTTATCAGAAGAACAAGAAAAACTGGAAAAAACACAATGATTAAATGGATCCCGAAATATAGCCTGTTGTTTTTGATATGCCTTGTCTTACAAGTTTTTATCTTTAATGAAATGCAAATAAGCAAGTATTTCAATCCTTCATTTTACATTTTGTTTATTCTTCTGTTGCCTTTTGAATCTCCGCGATGGTTACTACTTATCAGCGGTTTTCTTCTCGGGCTTGGGGTTGACGTATTTTTGAATACACCAGGCATTAATGCTGCAGCTACGGTTTTTATTGCTTTCATCAGGCCGGAAGTATTGAATTTATTCAGCCCGAGAGATGGATACGAACCGGCTACATTACCTCGTATAAGTCATTATGGTTTCACATGGTTTTTAAAATATGCACTTATTATCATCATTATTCACCAGTTATTGCTTTTTTTCCTCGAAGCTTTTACCTTTAAATATGCCTTAACAACTATCGGCATTGCTTTGGTTAATTCAGCATTAACCTGTTTTTTTATTATCTTGAGCCAGTATATTATGTTTCGTAAATAATGAAAAGTCAATTTGAAGAAAGAAAACATCTTATTCTTGGTATAATTTTGCTAACCGGCATAATCATACTGGGGAAATTATTTTTTTTACAGATCATCAATCAGGAATATAAAGTTTCTGCACTTAATAACTCACAAAGACATATTATACAATATCCACCACGAGGCATTATATATGACAGAGACAGCAACATCATAGCAAGCAATAAAGTCGCTTATGATATTATGGTTATTCCGGGGCAGGTTAAAAGTTTTGACACCCTGCAGTTTGCCCGGCAACTGGATATTTCCCCCGGGGAGTTTAAAGAAAGGTTTTCAAAAGCCAGGCAATATTCAAATTTCAAAGCCTCAGCATTTTATAAACTTTTGTCAGCAAGAGAATATGCCAACCTGCAGGAATATATCCATCATTACCAGGGTTTTTATGTGCAACCAAGGCTTGTGCGTGATTATCCCAAAAGTACTGCCCCGCATATGCTTGGGGATGTCGGGGAGGTAAACAAAGATATTGTTGATAATAACGAATATTATCAGGCCGGAGATTATATTGGCCTGAACGGACTGGAAAGATACTATGAAAAAGAATTGCGCGGCCAAAAAGGATTAAAAATATACCTCGTTGATGCCCATAACCGCATCAAAGAAAGTTTCCTTGATGGGGAATATGACAAAAAGCCCGTAGCCGGGTTAAATCTCATATGCAGCATTGATTCAAAGTTACAGGCTTACGGAGAAAGGCTCATGGAAAATAAACTTGGAGGCATTATAGCCATAGAACCCGAATCAGGAGAAATACTGGCCATGGTTTCCAATCCGACATATAACCCCAACCTTTTAATCGGCAGAAAACGCGGGTATTATTATGACAGCCTACTCATGGCTAAACACCGGCCTTTGTTTAACAGGGCAGTAAATGCGGCATATCCGCCGGGGAGTACTTTTAAAGTGGCTCAGGCCATTGTAGGCCTGGATGAAGGGGTAATTGATGTCAATACCGGTTTTTCATGCAATATAGGACTTGTAGGTTGTCATGATCACCCTACAGCCACATCAATAGTTAAAGCCATACAATATTCTTGCAATCCGTATTTTCATCAGGTATTTAAGCGTCTGATTCAAAGGGGATATGAGGAATCTGTTTTTAAAGATTCTCCCCTCGGGCTTGATCTGTGGAAACAAAAAATGGAAAACTTTGGCTTTGGCCAGAGGCTGGACATAGGATTACCCTCTGTAACACCGGGCTTTATTCCCGGTTCAGACTATTACAACCGGTTGTATGGTGAATACCGCTGGGCTTTCAGTACGATATATTCTTTAAGCATTGGACAGGGCGAAATAGGTGTTACACCATTGCAACTTGCCAATTTTGCTGGCACCATTGCCAACAGGGGTTGGTATTACACCCCCCACTTAATAAAACATATTGAAGGCAAAGGCCTGGAAACCAAGTACCGGCAAAAGCATATTATGCCTTTTGATCAAAGTTATTATCCTTATATTATTGAAGGCATGGAGGGTGCTGTAAACGGAGACCATGGCACAGCAAGGCTGGCGAGGATACAGGATATAATACTCTGTGGAAAAACCGGAACTGCAGAAAACCCGCACGGTGAAGATCACAGTATATTTATGGCTTTTGCGCCCAAAGAAAACCCAAAAATTGCCATTGCCGTCTATGTTGAAAATTCCGGATATGGAGGTACCTGGGCAGGGCCGATTGCGTCACTTATGGCAGAAAAATACCTGACTGACAGCATACAGGTAAAATGGAAAGAAGACCGCATACTGGACGCAAACTTAATTCCTGAAGAAGAAGAACAAGAAGAAAAAGAAAAGAATAAAGACAATGATTAAACGCCGATACAACATATTAAAACACATTGACTGGCCCACCATTTTAGTCTATGTTGTCATTATTGTGTTTGGCTGGTTATCCATATTATCTGCATCATGGGACGGTGACAGCAAAACCTTGTTCGATATGGACAGCAGGCAGATGAAACAACTGATCTGGATACTAATATCAATAGCTGTAATATTTATCATCTTTTTACTTGACAGCAAATTCTTTTCGGTGTTTGCTTACTTTTTATACGGTCTATCTATCTTAAGCCTTATAGCAGTTCTGTTTGTGGGCAAAGAGATAAGTGGTGCCAAAGCCTGGTTTGAGATCGGGTTTTTCAGGCTTCAACCCTCAGAACTGGCAAAAATATTTACCGGACTGGCGCTGGCTCAATTGATCAGCAAATATAATTTTAACCTGAAAAAACTAAAACACCTGATCCTTGCTATCATGATATTCATGGTTCCCATGGGCATCATTTTACTTCAGAATGATACCGGTTCTGCACTGGTATTTATTGCTTTTGTACTTGTACTGTACAGGGAAGGAATGAATCAGACTTTTCTGTTTATTGTGTTCCTGGCAATCGCGTTGTTTGTGTTATCACTCATAACACAAATGGCCTGGATAATTATTGGTTTAGCTGCTATTGCCATATTTGTTTTCTGGTTAAATGAAAAATCCACTAAACCGACACTGATGGCTTTGCTAATTCCGGGAGCGTTTATCACAGCTTTTTATTTTCTCAATGATCTGTTTTTGGACATATTTGACCTTAATATGGTTCTGAGTATCGGGATCTTTATTTCTTTCCTCGCTTTTTTGCCAAATATGATTATTTACAAAAGAAGGAACGGTCTGATATTATCAGCCATTGTCATCGCATCGGTGATATATCTGAATTCGATAAATTACCTTTATAATAATGCGCTTCACCAACATCAACGTGACAGAATCGAACACCTGCTTGGCATGAAAGAAGACCCCCTGGGTATCGGGTATAATGTCAATCAAAGCAAAATTGCAATCGGGTCAGGGGGATTTAGTGGCAAAGGCTTTCTTAACGGCACACAAACAAAATATGATTTTGTTCCTGAACAAAGTACCGATTTTATTTTTTGTACAGTTGGTGAAGAATTTGGTTTTTTAGGAAGTGCGGCTGTTGTTATTTTATTTATCATATTGATCAGCAGGATAATCATACTGGCTGAACGGCAACGCTCAAAGTTTTCAAGGGTATATGGTTATGCTGTTGCTTCAGTATTTTTTATCCATTTTTTAATAAATGTCGGCATGACAGTTGGCCTAATGCCGGTTATCGGCATTCCTTTGCCATTTTTCTCATATGGTGGATCATCATTCCTTGCCTTTACGATGCTTCTTTTTATCTTTTTGAGGCTGGACGCTAACAGACTCGAAGTTTTCAGATAAAAAGGATATAGATGGATTAATGAGCCCGGAATAAAAAGTAAAGCATTATGCATAAAAACATCATTTTTACATTAGTGGCAATCTGTTGTACAATTTCAGTGACAGCACAGGAACATGAATTGAAATACAAAACCTATGAACCGGGTTTTTATCATCAATTTATTTTGAAAGATGTCAAAAAGGTACAGGAAGAAATAGAAAAGGAAGCGTCCAAAACCCGGCTGGTGATGGATCAATCAGATGTAAAATTGCCCGATGAGCCTTCAGCATACACAAAAATATGGGCACAACCAACATTGTCTCAGGGAAATGCCGGCACCTGCTGGGCTTATGGCGGGACTTCATTTTTCGAATCAGAACATAAGCGGCTCGGTGGTGATGCAGTAAAACTTTCTGAAATTTATACCGTTTATTGGGAATACGTTGAAAAAGCCCGACGATATGTGGAAAAACGAGGAGAATCCAGGTTTACACAAGGTTCACAAGCAAATGCCGTAACCCGCATGATCAAATTACACGGGGCTATGCCTGAAAGTGCCTATTCCGGACTTAAACGGGGCCGTAAATATCATTCGCATGAAGCCATGATGAAAGAAATGAAAAATTACCTTAATCATGTAAAATCATCCGCTTCATGGAATGAAGAAAAAGTCATTGCAACCATTAAATCTATTATGCATCATCATATTGGTCGTCCTCCGGCTGAATTTGAGTACAAAAACAAGGAATATACCCCGGAAACTTTCAGGGATGAATACCTGAAATTCAATGTGGATGAATATGTTGATGTCATCTCTACTTTGGCATTTCCATACCACGAACAGGCCATCTACAAAGTACCGGATAACTGGTGGAAATGCGATACATATCAGAACCTGCCCCTGGATGAATATATGGAATTGTTAAATACCGCACTTAAAAATGGCTATTCTGTTGCCATTGGCGGGGATGTCAGCGAAGCCGGTTTTTCCAGGAACACAAATGCAGCCATAATACCTGATTTTGATATTGCGTCAGAAAACATCAATGCCAATGCCAGGGAATTCAGGTTTGATAACAGTTCTACAAGCGATGATCACATTATGCATATAACCGGATATCAGAAATTCAAAGGGGATATGTGGTATCTGGTAAAAGATTCAAGCAGTGGTTCACGTAACGTGGGAGAAGATTCGAACAAATTCGGTTACTACTTTATGCACGAGGATTATATCCGCCTGAAAATTCTGACAATCACTGTACATAAGGATATGTTTGATAGTGTAAAGGCTTAAACAATGTTTTCCATTTGTTTAATGCTTTTTAAAGCTTTTTTTTTGTTTTATAAAAAAGCAACTATCTTTGAACAATTACGTCTCTTTACAAAATAAATGTGATGAATTATTTTTCTTTGAAGTGAGTTTTATCAGTTTTTTAATTAATATGGTATGAAAAAGTTTGTTTTTATAATTATCATGGCATTTTTTTCCGGTTTGTTTTTACACGCCCAGAATTTGGTCCCCAATTATAGTCTTGAAGATTACACGGATTGTCCTGAAGGCCCGAGTCAGTTGCATTATGCTGTGGGGTGGGAAACACCTGATTCGGCAACCCCGGATTACTACAATGCATGTTACACATCTTTTTTCCCTATGGCACCATCTATGGATGTTCCTGATAATATTCAGGGATATCAACATGCACATACAGGGGACGCTTATGCAGGTATTATTAGCTATGATGGTAGCATGGGTGGTGTTGCAGGTGATTACAGGGAATATATGAGAATACAGCTAACCAGTCCATTGACAGCCGGCACTGAGTATAAAGTGCGCTTTTGGTGGAGCCTGTCTGATTATTCACCATATTCAGTTGAACAAATCGGTATCCTTATTACAGATGAATATATCAACTATTTTGGCGGGGGACAGAATTACACAAGTGCTTTGCCTTATAATCCCACTGTTGCAACATCCGGAGGGCAACTAAATGATACAAGTAACTGGGTATTACACGAGGAGTGTTTTATAGCCGATGGTGGTGAAGAATGGATTTATATCGGTACTTTTAATGATGAAAATGATGTGAATTATGAAGAAACTGGTGTTACTTGTGATATGGAAACAGGGGGATGTTTTGCCTATTACTACATTGATGATGTGTCAATAGAAGAGGGGAGTTGTGATTCAACACCCTGTCAATTAACCGTTACCATTGATGCCACTGATCCGGTGTGCGGTGAGCCAAATGGCTCGGCTACAGCAGTTGCAGAGCAGGGAACAGAACCTTATACGTATAGCTGGAATAATGGTGACAATGATGAAACCATAACAGATCTATCCGATGGTGATTATAGTGTTACTGTGACAGATTATGATGGTTGTACCGCTGAAGCATCTGTTACATTATCCGGTGAACCAGGGCCTTCTGTTAATACGTCAGGGGTAACCATTAATGATGCTAACTGTAGCAATAACGATGGCTCAATTACAGGCATCACGGTGTCAGGTGGAGCGTCCCCAATTACTTATGCCTGGGAAAATGGAAGTGGCACAGAAGTTGGAACAGACCTTGATTTATTAAATATTCCATCAGGTACATATACCCTGACTGTTACTGATGGTAACGGATGTGAGGAAATCGCAGGGCCATTTACTGTCAATGATATTGGCGGCCCGGTTATTGATGATTCCGGCATAATTACAACTGATGCCAGTTGTGGACAGTCAAATGGTTCTATTTCCGGAATTAGTGTAAATAATGGGACACCGCCTTATTCATATGCATGGATTGATGAAGAACAAAACCAGGTGGGTACAAGTCTCGAGCTTAATAATGTCGGAGCTGGAGATTATATTTTGGAAGTAACAGATGATGCTGGCTGTATCTCTCAATCTGGTCCATATGGCATAGATGATATTCCAGGGCCCGAATTAGACCATTATGTTGAAGATGTTTCATGTTACGGGGCAGATGATGGAGAGATTTATGTATCAGTTTCGGGAGGCACATCCCCTTTTTCATATGATTGGAACACAGGAGACAATACACAGGATTTATCAGATCTCAATGCCGGAACATACAGCTTAACTGTAACCGATGCCAATGGTTGCGAAGCAGAATTGGTTGCAGAAGTATCAGAACCCGGACCAATTGGCGTGTTAACTGATTTGGAAGTTGAAATTTGTCATGGAGAATCGGTTGACCTTAATGTTTCTGCTGAAGGAGGGAGCGTGCCATACATGTTTTACTGGGGTAATGGTATCAGTTTTTCCCCGGCAGGTAATACTTATAACGTATCACCGGGTAATGATACAGTGTATTATGTATATGCTGTTGATGCCAACGGTTGCCATTCTGATACCGCCGCTGTGAATGTTTATGTAAGTCCGCCAATGGGTTTGGATCTGGACCTTCAGAATGTAAATTGCCACGGCGTATGTGACGGAGAAGCTACTGTAAGTGTTTCCGGCGGTATCTCACCGTATGAGTACTCATGGGATAGCATAAATAGCAATACCCTTTCCAATATTTGTGCCGGTTTTTATGAGTTAACCGTTACAGACCAATACGGATGTGAAGCTGATACAACTTTTAATATCACTGAGCCTGATACATTAATTGGAACAATTTATAGCGAGAACCCACAATGTCCGGGCAGTTCAGACGGCCTTGCATGGGTAGCTATAGAAGGTGGGACCCCACCATATTCTTATCAGTGGACATTGGGACAAACTGAAGATACTGCTTCAAATTTACCTGCAGGATTACACGAGGTGACAGTTACCGATGCCAATGGATGCCAGTTAACCATGGAGGCATACCTCACTGATCCGGATGATATCATTATTACAGGGGTTTCAAACAAACAGATATGTATTGGAGGAACTGCTACAGTAACTGCAATGGTTGCAGGTGGAACATATCCCTATTCATATTACTGGGAGGGAGAAGATGGTGAAGAATGGTATGGAAACCAGTTGAATGTTAATCCTGAAGAAACAACCAGCTACACTTTGACTGTTACCGATGCTAATGGATGTACAAAATCTGTTTCAATAACTGTTTATGTGTATCCTGAAATAGATATATTAAGTTTTTACCCGGAAAAAGATTCTGTATGCAGAGGTGAAAGTACAAAATTACACTTTGATATCAGTGGGGGAAATGGTGGCCCTTACGAAATTACCCTGAATGGCAACAACATCATTACTTCTCCACACACAATAACTCCTGAATATTCCGGATGGTATAAGATCAAAGTCAATGATGCTTGTGAAACACCGGCTGTTTATGATTCAGTTTATATTACAGTGCTCGAATTACCAGCCAATAACTTTGATTCTGACATAATTGGTGATTGTCCGCCTGCTTCTATAAAATTCAATGCATTTGACCCAAATGATAATTATACTTATCATTGGGGATTTGGAGATGAAGGTTTTGATTATGGTAGCCAGGTTACTCATGTGTACGAAAATAGTGGTCATTATGATGTAACATTGCTGGTTACTGATCAATACGGGTGTTCCAAAAGAAATACAAAAATCAATATGATCCACGTATATCCGGAACCTAATGTGGATTTTTATACAAAACCTGATGATATTGACATTACCAATCCAAATGTGGATTTTTATCCCGTGGCTAGTGATACTGACAGTATATATTGGCATTTTGGTGATGGAGATTCTACTGTTTCCAGTACATGGCATCCTACTCATACATATGATGATTTCGGTAATTTTGAGGTCAAAATGATTGGGGTTAACCGTTATGATTGCCGGGATACAACCCGAAAAGTCATTAAAATAAAAGATTATCTTACTTTTTATGCTCCCACAGCATTTACCCCCAATTTTGATGGAGAGAATGATTGTTTTTCAGTGTGTGGAACAGGAATTGATCCCAATGAATTTTCATTGCGCATTTATGACCGCTGGGGTGAATTGGTTTTTGAAACCAAAACATATAATCATTCCGAGGGTTGTGATTATTGTGGTGAAGGGACTTGGGACGGAACCATGCAAGGGGATGTAACAAAAGGGGATAAGCTCCTGCCTTCCGGGATGTATCCGTGGATGTGTGTTTACAGAGATGTGTACGGTATTGAGTACAGGAAAGAAGGGGTGGTTAAACTTATACGCTGATATATAACTTATAGAGAGGCTTTTCCCGCTGTCATTATCCAGAATTTCGCTTAAAAAAATGCTTCGGATCTCCCCATTCTCCGTAACCTATCTTATCTCCGGTCATCCCTATCCTGACCTCCAGACAAGTGTTGCAATCCGATGCCTCTTCATCTGTACACGGCTTATTTTCATAAAGATCATAATCATTCCTGTATTGACCGGGTGTAATGTTCGGCATTATGACATTGGCTCCTGCCATAATTGCTTTTTCCCTGCCAAGTGGATCAATGGCTTGCATCGCGGTTGCCGCTGCAATATTAACATCTTTCATCATGATCCGTAGTGTGGCAATCATTTTCAGGCTTAACCGGAACCTGTCTTTCAATGGCAATAAATCATCTTTATATTTATACAACGGCGTATTTTCATGTTCAATATAGGGCCCCATACCACACATATCTATGTCAAAATCCTTCATGAACAATAAGTCATTGGCCAGATGCGCCGTGGTCTGGAATGGTGTGCCTATCATTACGCCTGTTCCGGTCTGATAATTCAACTTCTTCAGAAGCCTTAATGCTGCCAGGCGGTTCTCAAAATTATGAACAGGGGTATTTGGATGTAATTTGTGATATAACGAAGGACTTGCGCTTTCAATACGCAGCAAATACCGGTGTGCACCAGCTTCATACCACTCACGATATACTTCTTCACTTTGTTCGCCCATGGATAAAGTTATCCCGGGGGGATTGTTGCTTAACGATTTAATTCTTTTAAGCAAACTTGTAATATGATCTGTAAACGCTTTATTGCTCCTTTCTCCTGACTGCAAAACAAGTGAACCATAATTATTGTCTATGGCAAATTGCGCTGCTTTCAATACATCCTCATCAGTTAATTCATAGCGTTTTGCATGCTTATTGCCTGATCGTATGCCACAATAATAACAGTTCTTGGAACAAATATTGGAATATTCAATTAATCCCCTGAACCAGGTAACTTTCCCTACATAGTCAGCTTTTACTTCAGCAGCTTTTTTAAATAAGGCCTGCTCATCGTCACCCTGAAGCTCAAGCAAAAATATGAGATCTTCTTTCGTAAAATCATCTTTGTTCAGTACTGATTGCAATCGGTTTGTCATATTTTTACAATTCTGATATTTGTAATCCGGATCATTGATTGAAATGCCATCACCATTTCATTAAAAACAGGCACAGCCATAATTCTAAGTCATAAAACCAAAAAATGTTCATTAAAAAATGTATATTTACAAAACAATTTTACCGTTTACAAAAATACACATTATTAAAATGCTTTAATAATGCCTGGTTATTTATGTTTTTGAAAAATCAAATGTAACAGCTTTATATATGTGTGGTAGATTTATTCTGGTTCAAAAGCTCGAAAAAATAGCATCCCGGTTTGAAGTAAATATCCCTGATAACCTTGAATATGCCCCCGGTTACAACATAAGCCCCGGAAAATATTCTTTGGTTATTACTGACCGTTATCCCAATTCAATCGAACGGTTTCGCTTTGGACTAACCCCTTTCTGGTCAAAGAAAAACATGCTTTTATTTAATGCAAGGGCTGAAGGTGACCGAAATCAAAATAATGACATCACTTATCATGGAGCAAAAGATATCATCAGCAAACCTGCCTTCCGAAAACCCATCAGGTCTCAACGTTGTCTTATTATTGCTGATGCTTTTTACGAAGGCAGTACCACAAACGGGCTTAATGATCCATACCTGGTCTATCTCAAAAACAAACAACGTCCTTTTGCATTTGCAGGGATCTGGGATAGCTGGAAACATCCGGATACAGGAAAGGAGATTGACGGATTTTCCATCATTACAACTATCCCCAACAAACTCATACAAAAAATTCCACATCACAGGTCACCTGTTATTCTCACCCCCAAACAGGAACGACTTTGGCTTAATCCCGACACACCGTTAACTGATATTACGGCTTGTCTTAAACCATATCCTGCTGAAAAAATGGATGCTTATCCGGTAAGCAAAGCCATAAAAAATCCACGCAATGATACTAAAGCACTTATAAATCCGGCAGGTGACAATTTGAATCCCGATAACGATATTAGGCGCTTATTGCGTTAACTTTACCAACATGTTGTTTAAATTTTAAGCACCAAAAAACAATTGTCAAATAACAAACCAGTCTGCCGCCCGCCTGCCGGACGGGCAGGGCTGGCAGGTAAACTCCAATACCCAATTCCAAAACTCCAAACCAGCAACCTGGGATTGTTTTAATCATTAGAATTTTGATTTTGAGATTTATTTGTGATTTGTATTTTGACTTTTGAGATTTTATTTTTATCCGAATGGCTTTTTTCGTCAGGGAAAAATTTAGTTGCCAATATTAATGTAAAAGATCACTGGAAAAAA
>JBNJGX010000040.1:0-13996 GCA_051748025.1 Bacteroidota bacterium | reverse complement strand
TAGGTAAAAAGGTTCATCCAGGTCCAGGTATTTGGCATCCAGCATATTACCTGCGGCATCTCAGATGACACGGCCTGCAAGCCCGTAAAAATTCACTCCATAGTTCCCTGTTGATAAATAATTCTTTAATACAAACAATGGAATTTTGTTTTATTTTTTTTACAAATTTTAATAATTGTAACAAATCAGTCTGACAAAATATCCATGCCTGCTTATTTTTTGGTACTGGAATGTAAAATGGATTTTGGGGACTCAATCCAAAGCATCCACAAACTCTTTAAACAACAAAACTTTGTTTGTAGCAGACTGGTCATACATCAGATGTTCAAAATCTTTTGATTTATGTTTAAGATTAACGTTGTCTGCAAGCTTTTTAAGAGCCGGTATCAGTTGTTTTTTATTTTTTATATTATCAGACTTTCGAAGAAAATCAAAATCAGGCATGGTTTTTTCCAAAAGAAACATCACATCATAAAAATCACGGCCTTTACTACGGTTTAACAATGCAGATATTTTCATTGCACACATTACAGGCAATGGCGGTGTATTAATATGAAAAACAAAACCACAGGATTTGATGAACGTTTTATCAGGATTATACTGTATGTGTTGGTTTTGGGATTCTATTTTTATCAGGAATTTTTCATTTCTAAACGCTGATAAATTATGCTTGTAAAGAAATTCGGGAAAAACTATGTTACGCCGGAAAGCATTCAGTTCAGTGTCTTTTGTTTTATCATCTGCATCGACCGAAAACCCGCTAAGGTTAAGAAAACGTATCAGCGAATCTGTCATTTCGATAAAGTTATCCCTTGTCATGTTTTTATTATCAAAATCCAAATCTTCGGAAAACCTGTTTATGCCATAAATAAGCCTCAAATTAGTACCTCCGATAAAGCACAACGCCGAAGCATATTTTGAATTGGCAATGAAGTCCAGAATTTGTAAATGTAGAAATTCCCGGATGATAAATCGTGAATACTGTGGTTGTTGTAAATGTTCCGGATACCACTGCCTGATATAGTTAAGATCAATCATAGGTTATATACATTTTTAAAAATATGAATGCGTTTAACAAGCATTTTATTGTTAGTGTTTTCTGCATATTCTAAAAGCTTATCTAAATGGATAATTTGCTTCAAAATCTTATCATTGCATCTTAATAATCTCATTTCTTTTTCGTTATTATAAAACGGGTTCAAGTATAGCAGGTCAATTATGGCCTTTTCGGGTTCAGCAATGAGAATATGAAGTTCCTTGGATTTTTTTATTTCATATCCAAAAAAAAGCTGAGGTTTTACATTCCTGTATTCAAAAGTACCTGCTCTGTTGACAAATTTTTTTGTTTTTAATGTGCTTACCGAGCTTATTCTCATCACAATCTCAGGTATAATACCATAAAAATTAAGTGCAAATTGCAAGCTGATGTAAGAAGGATTATAAATTTTATTTGCCAGATAAAGATTGAATCCAGGTATTGAGAGGTGTTCGGGAAATGTGTACAAGCCATTCCGCAATTTTAGGATATACCCTTTTTGTTGCCACCTGAACAGGTTTTTAGTGTCAAAACCAGGAAATAACAGTTCAACTTGATGGTTTGTAAAACAATATTGCTTGAAAAATTTATTTCTAAATTCCAAATACATTTCTTTTTTTAGGCAAAAATAGTAAAATTTGGAAATAAATTACAATGTTTTTAAAGCATTATGGTTTTTTACTTTTTTTTTCCTTCCATCTCATTATTACCCCATCGTGCTATCGTGTTCCGGGTTACGTGTTCCGTGTTCCGTGTTCCGTGTTTCGTGTTTCGTGTTTCGTGTTTCGGGTTCGCCAACTCGCCCCATCGTGCTATCGTGCTATCGCCCTATCGTGCCATCGTTTTTAATTCATCTTTTTTTTCATTTCTCTGTGTACTGTTAAAACCTAAAGCCCACAGTAGCCATTACTGAATGCCTGGTGGTATTTATATTGGCCATGGGGCTGCCTTCATACAGGAAATATTTTTCACTTCTGTCCTGATAGACATATCCAAGGTCGAAATAAAAAGATTCATTTCTAAAACCAAGTCCCCCGGAATATTGCATAAAATCAGCACCACTGTTATATTCATCTTTGTCAAACGGGCTGTCAAAATAAGCCCATCCGAGGCGGAAAGCTACCATGCCAATCCGGTATTCTGCACCTGCTTTTACATTATGTGTTGCTGTATAGCTGTCTGCAATAATTTCATTTTCGTCATCAAAGGCATAATCAGAAGACCGTAATTTGCTGATGCCATAATTGGCATATTCATAATCCACACTCAGTATGGTGCTGTTGAAAAGCACTGTTGCCAACCCTGCCTGGGCGCGGAAAGGAGAGGTAAGTTTGTAATTATAAAGCCCCAGGGGCGAATCCTGTGATTGACTCATATAGGTAGAATCCCATTGAGACGTAAAGGAAGTTGAGTATTCATCCTGTAAATTATAGAAAGTTGGTGTATGCATGGCTACGCTTGTTCTGAGCCAATCAAATGGACGGTAAATGACACCCATTTTAAAATTATAACCGGTACCACTGGTTTTTAATTTTTCTTCAAAAGTAAATGAATTAAAATTATCAATGACTTCATTGATATCAGCTTCCCTGTAAAAAATATTTTGTTCAAAATTTACCTGCTGAATGCCAAAACTGGCACCGGCATATAATGTATGTTCAAAGTTCATACCGGCAGACAACACATATTCCCCGATATTTCCGGAACGCTGAATGCTCTTTTTTTGTTCTTGTCCGAAAGATTCTAGCCCTGATTCATAAGTAGTAGAATCGGCATCTACCGGGTCCATGAGATAAGTATAATATGCCGGCCATTCATAAAAATCTTCCAGGTTTTGGGGGCTGGTGCCTTCTGCCATTTGGGCAAAATATTCACTCATTGAGCCGTTATTATTTATGGCTTTAATATTGATACACTGGTTAAAATTATTCAACTGATTATATCCAAAACCAAAGCTCAGGCTTTTCAGGGAATTGCTTTCACTTTCAAACAACATGGTTCCGACATAACCCAAATTGCCCACCGCCATGTTATAAGTAAAATCACTTGCTTTGTTATCAATGTAGCTGGCATCATTTTGTGTGTACATTATGCCTGGCGTAAATGACACTTCTGATCTCCGAAAAACACCCAGTGCGGCGGGGTTTTGAGAAATGGCGCCAAAATCACCGCCAAGGCTGCCAAAGGCGCCACCCATGCTGTTGTACCGGGCCGTTCCGGATGGGTTCAGCCATGAATAGCGAAGTGCATCTACCTGGTTTTGTGCAAATAAGCCGAAGCTTAAAGCCAACATCACTGCTGTTATTATGTATCTTTTCATTTTCCTGAATTTTTATCAATTAATATCCCATATAACAATCACAATTCACTTATGTTTTATCTTTTGCGGCCACCTGATCCTGAAGAACTGCCGGAGGAGCTGCCGGAGGAACGTCCGCCTGAAGAACTGCCTGAAGAGCCACCGCTAAAGCTGCCGGAACTTGAAGAAGAACTGCTGCTTCCACTGCTTCCGCTTCTTCTGATACTTGAACCACTGCTCCCTGAAGAACGCGAGGATGATGAGCGGTTAATTGTTCCGCTACTCCTGTTTGTGTTTCTCGTAGGACTGGAATAAGAATTGGTTCTTCTTGAGGAGCTGCTGCTTCTGCTTGAACTGGAAGGACGCGTATATTTTGTATTTGAGCGTGAACTTCCGGAGCGGTTATATGTGTTACTATTTCTATTCCTGTCACTTGAGGAAGGAGGTGTATAATTTCTGCTGGTATTGTACCTGTTCCCGGTTCTGTTATCCGGACGCTGATAATACCTGGGTGTCCTGTTTTTCGCTTTATCTGCGTCATTAACCCGTTTATTGTCATTATCATTCCTGGTGGTTGTTCTGTCTGCATCTTTACGGGAATCACTATAAGGCGTACGCTTAGCCGGTTCTTCTCTGAGACGTTTCCCGTCATCTTCACGGGTTTTCTCAGGTTTGGATTCTGCCCTGTCAGCCTCAGTTTTTCCTGTATCAGCCCTGTCAGCGCCTCCACGTACATTGACAGGTTTCTTATCATCTTCTTTTTCCCTGGCTGCTTTATCAACCCTGGATACATTGCTGTCCATGCGTTTATTTCTGTGATCATCATCTGAATCTGATCCTGAATCAGGCCCCGGGCGCTGTCCGGTACCATTACCACCAACGGATCCACGATGTCCGTAATAGACATCATCGTTATCATAAGCCAGCCAGTCATTGTAATAATCACCATATCCGCCTGACGTATAATATCCGTCCCAGTATCCGTGGTAATAACCGTTCCAGTAAGATGAATAAGCGTATGAATGATAGGGATAATATCCCCAGTGGTTAGAATACCATGTGTTGTAATATGAACCATAATAAGATCGATATGGCCATCCCCATCCGATATGAACGCCTATACCGGTGTTCCAGTTATTATAATACCAGGGATCATAATAATAATCATGGAAATACCTTAATCTGCTACCATAAGAATCTCCATAATAGTAATTATTAATCACCTCACCGTCACCATAATACCCTTCATCAGAATACTCGTCAGCATAATACTCATCATCATAATACCCTTCATCATTATAGGCGGTATCTTCGTAATATTCATCTTCAGCATAGTACTCTTCGTCATCATAGTACTCAGTCTGATTATCCGGGTTTTCATACTGGTCATCATTATAAGCATCGTTATTTTGTGCCTGTTTATCTGATTTGACTTCATCACTTTGTGAAAAGTAAACATCGTCATAACCGTAATCTTCACCAACATACACGCTTGTGGTGCAGCTTGCAGCGAAGATTATTATTCCGAGTGATAATAGTTTTAAAAGTTTCATAATCTTATCTTATTTTTTTAGTTTTGACAAAATATTTTTCATTTAATAAGATACAAAATTCATACCAAGATTAATATGGGAAAAGGATTAACAAAACGCAAGGAGAATTATTCACAGTGGTACAATGAGCTTATAACAAAAGCTGATTTGGCTGAAAATTCTGCAGTCCGGGGTTGTATGGTAATAAAGCCTTATGGATATGCCATTTGGGAGAAAATGCAAGCCGTTCTGGACAATATGTTTAAAGAAACGGGACATTCAAACGCTTATTTCCCTTTGTTTATTCCAAAATCTTTTTTTAGTAAAGAGGCCAGCCATGTAGAAGGTTTTGCCAAGGAATGTGCAGTGGTAACACATTACCGTCTTAAAAATTCCGAAGAAGGCATTGTGGTCGATCCTGATGCAAAGTTAGAAGAGGAGTTGGTTGTTCGCCCCACATCCGAGACCATTATCTGGAACACTTATAAAAACTGGATACAATCTTACCGTGATCTGCCGATTCTTGTAAATCAGTGGGCCAATGTTGTGCGTTGGGAAATGCGTACCCGCTTTTTTCTGAGGACAACAGAATTTCTCTGGCAGGAAGGACATACAGCACATGCCACCAGGGAGGAAGCCATTGATGAAACAAAAAAAATGATCAATGTTTATGCTGATTTTGCTGAAAACTGGATGGGCATACCGGTTATTACCGGGACAAAAACTGATAGTGAAAGGTTTGCCGGTGCAAAAGAAACTTATGCCATTGAAGCCTTAATGCAGGATGGCAAAGCCCTTCAGAGCGGCACTTCACATTTTTTGGGACAAAATTTTGCCAAAGCATTTGATGTCAGATTTCTGACAAAAGAAAACAAGGAAGAATATGTCTGGGCCAGTTCATGGGGGGTTTCTACACGTCTGATGGGAGCTTTGATTATGGCACATTCAGATGACCAGGGGCTGGTACTTCCTCCAAAGCTGGCACCCACGCAGGTTGCCATTGTTCCGATTTTTAAAAATGAAGAACAGCTTAATGCCATACGCGATAAAGTGGAAACCATCGTGAAATCACTTAGAGATAAGGGGATTACTGTTCATTTTGATGACAGGGATACATTTCGTCCCGGTTTCAAATTTGCAGAATATGAGATGAAAGGCTACCCTGTTAGAATAGCTGTTGGTCCACGGGATCTTGAAAATGATACCTTTGAAGTAGCCAGGCGGGATACACTGGAAAAAGAAATCATTTCAGGCGATAAGATAATTGAAGCTGTTGAAAACCTGCTTGAAGATATCCAGAAGAATATTTATGCAAAAGCCAAAGACAGGTTAAAAAACAATACTGTCAGGATTGATGATTACGGGGAATTTAAGAAACACATGAAAGAAAATCCGGGTTTTGTTCTTGCTCACTGGGATGGCACAGAAGAAACCGAAGCGCGCATAAAAGAGGAAACCAAAGCCACAATTCGCTGTATTCCGCTTGACATCAAGCCTGAAAAAGGAAAATGCATGGTAACCGGCAAGCCTTCAGAAGGCAGGGTTTTATTTGCCAAAGCATATTGATGCAGGAAACCAGTCATTTTTTAATGTTGAGACACAGAGAAATGAAAATAATGATAAATTCCACCTAAACAGTTAATAACGGTTAAAACAGGTTAAAAAACCCTTGCGATAAATCGTATCAAAAACGACGACTTCTCAAAAGTAACCGATTTTAACCATTATTAACTTATTAACCGTTATTAACAGATTAGTTACAAAAACAGATATTATGAAAGAAGAAATCATAAACACATTACTGGAAAAATCACAGACAAAGCAAATTACTTACGATCATACAAAAAATGCGTTTAAACAATTGAAAACCTTGTTGCAGGATATTGTCAGTGATTACAATGCTAATCTGGATGATGCTGACAAGCGCATATTGCTGGAATACCGTGACAGGGGTGTATTTGAAGCTGAAGTGCGTATTGCCGGGGACCTCCTGATATTTAATATGCATTCAAATATTTTTGAATTTCCTTCTGATCATCAGGTATGGAAAACACAAAGTGCCCGGGAAAGCCCACTCAACACTTATGCCGGGATTATCAATATATACAATTTTCTTGCTGACAGTTTTAAATACAACCGGACGGAAGACCTGGGTTACCTTATTGGACGTATATTCATCAACAAAAACAACAAATATTTTATTGAAGGGCGAAAAGAAATTGGTTACACGTATCCCAGTTTCGAAGATCACGAAATCACAAAAGAAGCGCTTAAAAAAATCATTGAAGGCACTTTGTTGTTTGCATTAAAATTTGATTTACTGGTGCCTCCAATGGACAATATTCAGATTGCTTCAGTATCACAAATGCGGGAACGCATTAACAAATCCAAGATTCAAACCGGCAAAAGGCTGGGGTTTAATTACAGTCCACGGGAAGATGACTAATGCAGCCTGTCTATTAAGTAAGCTTATATAATTAAAAGTCGGAAGTCCGAAGACCGAAGTAGAGAGTACATCATAAAATATCCTCCGACTACTGACTCCCGACTTCCGACCCTTCGACTTCGCTCACTTCGGCAGGCTTACTTCGGCAGAGCCTGTCCCGACCTGTCCCGAACTTGTTTCGGGGCTCAGCACATCGCAGTACGGCGCAGGACATCGCTTCGGTCTTCGGACTCTCATATAACTCTTTATAAATTTGCATTTTACGATAAGTCAGGATTTTTGAAATTACAGAGAAAAGGCTGCCTTGTAAGAAAACAGGCAGCCTTTTCATTAATACATTATGGCTTAACAAGTTATTTTATAATCTGAAGCTTAAACATGGCGCTTTGATCATCATTGTTAAGTTTCAACAGATAAATACCCTGCTTTTCTTTATTCAGGTTGATTTTAAACGTTGTCTCTTTAATGTTACCATTTTCAATAACACGTCCGTCAACAGCATAAATTTCATAATCAAGGTTCTGGCAGTTTTCAATCACAAATTGGCCTTCAGACGGATTGGGGTAAATATTTACTTCACCGTATCCAAAATCAGCAATAGATGTGGACACAACTATGTCAAAATTTTGAGTATCATCAAACATTCCATCTGTAACAGAGATTTCCACAGGCACTCCAAAGGTACTTGAAACATCCGGTGTTCCTGTTAAATCAGCGGTACCATCTCCATTATCTGTCATTGTCAACCAATCGGGGCTATCATTAAGGGTAAATGTCAAATCATCATCTTCGGGATCATCAGCAACAACGGTATAATCATATGCTTCATCAACCACAGCTTCTGTAACAGGGGTTGAGGTAATTTCCGGAGGCTGATTTGAGGTATTTACAGTGATAACAAAATCCTGTGCGCCGGTACCATCATCATTGTTAGTAACAATAAGCTCAACATTAAAATCCTCACTTACAGTAGAAATATCAGGAGCTGTACCTGTAAGCACTGCGGTACCGTCACCATTATCTGTAAGCGTCAACCAGCCGGGAACAGTATTTCCGGTAATGGTAACCGGGAGCCCTTCTGGATCTTCGGTTTCTATGTTATATTCATAAGTTTCTCCCATGGTAACTTCTGTCACAGGTGATGAGGTAAAGAAAGGATCTGTCAGACCTGGTATTCCTGCCCATTTATAAATACCACCATTGTTTTCATCCATATTGAAACCACCAGCCCATCCGATGGAATCATTTAACATCTGGACATTGGTATATTGAATGGAATCATCCAGCATTGTCCAGTTTGTACCATAATCCATAGAATATGCAGAAAAGTTATTTTCAGTGGTTTGGCTGATTTTTACAGATATAATCATTCCCGGCTGACCAGGCACTGCCGATATATCTGAGGGTTGATCCTCAGGAGAGACATTGACAACGTCCCAGTTTTCACCACCATCGACTGTTTTACGCATAGTCCAGCTTGTAATTTCACCTGTTGTCTGATCCTGCACCTGGGCAATGATAAACCCATTGTTTTCATCAGTCATTGTTATCCGGCTAACATTTTCTTCACCGGTTGTAAGCACTTCCCATGTGGCTCCTTTATCAGATGTTTTATAAATGCGTCCGGTATTTGTGCCGAACCATGCCACATCTCCAACAGCATCATAAACACCCGTCCATCCCATTTCATCAGTTTCTGGATCGGGAATATTGGCACCATCAACACGTGTCCAGTTATTTCCACCATCAGATGTTGTGTAGATTTCAAATTCACCACCTTCAGGATCTCCCATACAAAATCCTTCATCAGAATTGAACATGTGGACAACATTCGGGAAAGATGAGGTTCCATCAAAAGCTGCACTTGGCTGATTTTCCCAGTTTTCACCACCGTCACCTGTATGATAAATAGCACCACCGCCGTTGGCATCATACATGGCTACCCATGCATTCATATCATCCACTGCGGTAATGCATCCCGGTGCTAAACTATCGGGAGCAGCAATAGTATCAGGTATCCAATTGTCACCACCATCGGATGTACGAGCAAAATCACGTGTTATTGACCCACCTGTCCCATCATATGTTAATATCCAGGCTGTGGTATCGTTTGCGATGGCTGTCTGAAAAACCCCGCGATACTGATTTGGAAACTGTGTGTTTTGAGGTATCCATGCTGTTTCTGCTATGTCAGAATCCGAACCAACAATGATATAATTTGTTTTTACTTCTGTGTTGCTTGTATCTGCGTTAGAAACAGTCAGGGTTACCTGATATATTCCATCTTCATTGTATTCTATCCCAGCAGGATTTTGATCTGTGCTGGTTTCAGGTGTTCCCCCTTCAAATGTCCAGTTCCAGCTATCAGGTGATCCGGTAGAGAGGTCAGTAAAATCAACTGTCCCATCTACAGGAATCACAACCTCGCTGGCTTCAAAGTCGGCAATTAGGTCTAAAACAGAATCCTGAGCCGCCTGAACAGCTGCAGCAGCATTAATTCGTCCAGCACCGATGCTATCAATAAATTCTGTATTTTCAGCGTCCACATTATCGCAAGTGGCTTTTAAAATGGCAGTAAGTTTTTCAGGTGTCAGATCAGGATTAGCAGAAAGCATTAATCCGCATAAACCGGATGCTACCGGAGCAGCCATTGAAGTCCCCTGCATAGCATCGTATTGTCCTTCGACACCATAACTTGCAGCACCCCCACCGGAACCATCAAGTGTTGACCAAATATCTCCGGCTTCACTGGCTGTGGTTGATAATACAGCAAAACCACCAATTCCCATTATTCCATTATCATAAAATCCTCCGGGTGCGAGCACATCTAACCATGTTCCATAATTTGAAAAATCGGATTTGTTATCACCCACATCATTTGAACCTACAGCAATTACGTGATCCAAAGCAGCCGGATAACCAACATAATTGACAGGTATTGTTGAGTCCATTTGTGTCTCCATGCCATTGCCATTATTTCCGGCAGCACCGAGCATTACACAACCTTTATTATATGCATAATTCACCGTATTTTGCATTGTGGTAAAATACTGAGGTGATCCCCATGACATGTTAATCACATCCGCACCATGATCAGCAGCCCATACAATACCTTCAAAGCCGGCAGCCATGGCTTGACCGTCAGTGGCATCATCACCAAGCTTTACCGCCATTATACTGACATCATAACCAATGGATGAAACACCAATACCATTGTTGGTTTCAGCACCAATTAATCCGGCACCATGTGTTCCGTGTGACCAGATATAAGTATCTTCAGGGGGATTGGGATCATTATCTCCGTTTCCAAGATCAACCTGTTCAACAACTTTATTTTGCAATTCAGGGTGATCAACATATATGGCATTATCAAGAATCGCTACCACTACGGTTGAATCTCCGGTGGTAACATCCCATGCGCCTTCTGCATTGATATTGGTAAGGTGCCAATTTGCATCAGCCGTTCCACCCATAGTTCCCCCACCTGAAACTTCTCCGTAATATGGATCATCAGGCACAACTGAGATCCGGTACAGCGGCGCTTTTTCAGCATACTCAATATCCGGCAGGCTGTTCATCTCCTTAACCAGTTGTTCCACTTCATGAATTTGATCAAAATCCATGCGGAACGTGCGTTGTAAAATGTCGGATTCTGCTGTCATGAAAGGCATTCTGAGATCAGTGATCTGATATTCTTCAATCATATCCTGCAGAAAATACACATCTTTGGGATTGATTTTCCCGTCTTCATCATGACTGACATTTAAAGATACATCATTGTTGATCTTAAAATAAATGCGCCCGTCAAGACACCAGTGATCAACTGTTTGTGAAAAACCGCTTATAGCGATCAAAATAGTTACTAAAATTAATGACAATTTTTTCATAAGGCTTTCTTTTTTGAAATTTGAGTCAAAATTAAAAAAAAATTGATATTCCCTGAATTATTTTTGAAAAATTTAAATTGCTATGCTTTTGCCCGCAATATATGCCGTTTTCCAGGTGGTCCCGGCAATATTTCAATTTCAAATCCTGTTTTTCGCAATGCATTTTTCACCTTTCCTTTCACCGAAAAAGTTACCAATATTCCACTTGGTTTCATATGTTGATACATTTTCGCGAACATTTTATAATCCCAGGCTTCCGGCTGTACTTCAGGGGAAAAAGCATCAAAATAAATAATGTCATATTTTGCAGTAAAGTCAAAACCGGTGAAATCAGCTTTTATTTTTTTCAGAGAAAAATGATCACCACAATTGTGTGTTTGGTTCCAGGGGTTTTGCATCATTGCCACACCAGCACTGCAAACAGGTTCGTCAAAACTTTCATAGTATGCTTTAAGTTCAGCTTTTTCAGGCGGATACAAATCTATGCCATGATACATTACATTTATACCACGCCTGTTTGCTTCCAGATGGGTTAAAACGGCATTCAATCCCGTTCCGAAACCAATTTCAAGAATGTTAATCTTTTGTTTGTTGACAGCGTATAAACCGTTTTTTATGAAAATATGGGAGCTTTCGGTCAATGCTCCGTTTGTGGAATGATAATGTTCTTTAAACGTATCACTGTATAATGTACAGGAGTTGTCTTTTGTTTGTACTATACGGTTCATACCGCAAAAATACAAAATTTCATTACCCAAAAAAAAAGCTGCCGGATGTCTCCGGCAGCCATGAAATTTGCAACTATAAATTTAACCTATTCAGGTTTTTCAACTTTCAGCACATCCGAAATGGCCTTTTCAAAACTGTCTTTTGGAAGTGCCCCCGCAGCCATCTGTGGTTTCCCATCTACAGGGATGAATAACAAACTTGGAATACTACGAATACCAAAAATAGAGGCCAGTTCTTGTTGTGATTCAGTATCAACCTTGTAAAAGTTAACCTTGCCTTTATATTCTTTGTCGAGCTCTTCAATAACAGGTGCAACCATCTTACACGGAGCACACCAGTCAGCCCAAAAATCAATCATTGCAGGCTTGTCACCCTTATAATTCCATTCTTTTTCTTTGGTATAATCAAATACCTTCTCAATAAATGTTTCTTTTGTTAAATGTTCTACCATAACTTAATTATTATTTACAATTATTACTTTTGTGTTTTGTTTGTGATTTAGAAACAAGATTATTTGTAAATTGTTTACAGAGATTTACCGGAATGGAAAAAATATACCATAAAACAGATACTCCCCTGTTTAGAAAAATATCTGAAATTGCTGATGAACAGAATGTTGAAGCATGGCTGATTGGTGGATTCGTGAGGGATATTTTTCTTAACCGCCCATCCAAAGATATTGACATTGTGGTATTGGGTAATGGGATTAAGATAGCTAAAATTCTGGCTAAGGAGCTACAAGCTGATCATTTGAGTGTATTTAAGAATTTTGGGACAGCCCAGCTCCTTATTGACAAATATGAAATTGAAGTGGTAGGAGCACGTAAAGAATCTTACCACGAAAATTCCCGTAAACCCATTGTAGAAAATGGCAGTCTTGAAGATGACCAGAACCGTCGTGATTTCACCATCAATGCTTTGGCCATAAGTTTAAATTCCGATAATTTCGGTCAACTTACCGATCCCTTTGGCGGATTGGATGATTTAAAAAATAGAATAATCAGAACACCGCTGGAACCAATCAAAACATTCTCAGATGATCCGCTGCGCATGCTAAGGGCAATACGTTTTTCGGCACAATTGGATTTTACCATTGAGAAAAACAGTTTCAGGGGAATTATTGAAAATGCTGAACGTATCAAAATCGTTTCAGAAGAACGTATTGCAGATGAATTGAATAAGATCATCTCAGCACCCCAACCAGGAAAAGGGTTTAAACTTTTGAACAAATCCGGCCTTTTGAAAATTCTCATTCCTGAATTATGGGCTTTATCGGGTGTAGAAGTGCAAAACAACAAGGCCCATAAAGAAAATTTTCTGCATTCGGTACAGGTAATGGATAACATTGCCTCGAAAACGGACAATATCTGGCTTCGCTGGGCTGCACTTTTGCATGATATTGGAAAAACACCGACAAAAAAATATCAAAAAGGACATGGATGGACCTTTCATGCGCATGATTTCATTGGTGAAAAAATGATAACACAGATATTTAAACGGCTAAAACTACCATTGGACGACCGGCTCAAATACGTAAAGAAAATGGTGAGATTACACATGAGGCCTATAAGCCTTGTAGAAGAAAAAGTTACCGATTCGGCAGTCAGGCGCTTATTATTTGATGCCGGCGATGACATCGATGACCTGATGGAACTTTGTGAAGCCGACATTACATCAAAAAACCAACGAAAAAAATCCCGGTATTTACAAAATTTTAGAAACGTAAGGCAAAAACTCCATGATATAGAAGAAAAAGACAGTATCCGGAATTTCCAGCCCCCGGTGGATGGTAAAGAAATCATGGAAACGTTTAAGCTTGGTCCTTCCCCAAAAATTGGGGAAATAAAAGATGCCATAAAAGATGCCATATTAGACGGGAAAATCCCAAATGAACACGAAGCTGCCCGGGAATACATGTTTAAGAAAGCGAAAGAATTGGGCATTGAAAACAATAAAAAACACTAATCCGTAGCTTTAATTGATAATAATAAAAAGAAATGCCACAGATTGTACAGATTATCACAGATGAAATTCACATTCACATAAAAATCTGCGCAAATTTGTGCA
>JBNJGX010000039.1:0-14383 GCA_051748025.1 Bacteroidota bacterium | reverse complement strand
ACCAGCGTGTTGCACTTTCCGGCGCGTATCCCAAATGATCAAGCACCCGGTCAACAACGGTATCAACCAGCGCATTTATATTTGCAGGCTTTGAATAGAATGACGGGCATGCAGGTATGATTGTGGCTCCGGCAAGGGATAACAATTTCATGTTTTCAATGTGAATGAGGTTCAATGGCATTTCCCTGGGCACAATTATAAGTTGCTTTTTTTCTTTTAAGATAACATCAGCAGCTCTTGTAATCAGGTTATCGGCAATGCCATGTGCCATTTTTCCGAGGCTGCCCATGGTGCAGGGGATAGCTACCATACTGTTAGCAACGGATGACCCTGAAGCAAAGGGTGCCATAAAATCCTTTTCGTGGTACACCTTGTGCTTGAATTCTGGCAATGCTCCCAGTTCTGTTTTCCACACCTGTTTTCCCACTTCAGACATGATGATTGAGATACGGGGAGCATTTTTCGTGTTTTCGAGTTTCTCGATCAGGCGTTTGGCATAGATACACCCGCTTGCACCCGTAATGGCGATGATTATATGTTTAGATTTATCAGCAGACATAAAATAAAATTATTGATGATGTATGTTTAAATTCAAAAAGCATAATACAGTGAAAAATGCAACACATTGTTGTATTCCCCCAGGTCGATCAACCATGTTTGTCCACCGGGGTGATCACGCACGGGTAAAAGGCTGTAACTGTACCGAAAATTTACAGCCCAGTGTGGATTAAACCAGTACGCAACACCCACATGCCCCGTAATATCATATTTTTTGAACGGCCTGATTGGCTCATCCAACCATCCGTGTCCCTCATCATCTTCTTTGGCTTCGAGCAGGTAAGCAGCGCCCAAGCCAATTTCAAAAGCAATGTCTGTACCCAAGGATAACCTGAAAAGCCCGGGTACTTCAATCTTGTCTGTAACATACTGAAAAGTAAACGGGGCTTCAATATATCTGAGCCGTAAATTATAATAATCATGATAAGATGAATTATCAGCAACATAGTCATATTTGCTGCCTTTTTGCACATATACCATCCCAAGCTGATAATTCCATTTGCCGGGCATTACCCTGCGCACAAAAAAACCTGCCTTTGGCCCGATTTTATTGTATCCGCCTTTATTATCCCCGTTATATTGCGTAATTACAGGCCCTGCACAAATGCCTCCCTTAAAATTCTGCGCTGAAGCATACAGAACTGAAAAACTAAAAATTATGAGGAGTAAGCTGTGTTTTAATTTTACCATGATGTAAAAATAATAAAAGTCACAGTTATTCAATCATAAATTTTATGAAGTCCGGAGACGGAAGACCGAAGCGGGAAAAAAGGAAGAAGTTTTTACAGACAAAATTTATAACCATGGTAGCTTCCTGCTTCGCTTTCGTAAAATAATTCAAATCCCGTACTGGTGTAAAGAGCGGTACTGGTATGTTATGCAAACCGCCGTTTACCTGTCTGTATGTTGTTGCTCCGGCAAGGCAGGCGTAAACCGTACATTTGGGAGCCATGCCTACGAGCTTTCCGGCACATATATGCAGATCACCTTCTTGTCTTTGTAATCAACCACCTGTGTTGACAGGGAAAACGATAAACTGAGCTTACCAGGGGTCATTTATCTGAATATATCCCCTTCAGTTGTTCGTTCCATCAGTTGGATTTGTGTGCTGTGTCTTGTGATCCAGTCATTATTTGCTATATAGATCAAAATCCAAAGACCTGTCCCAGCCTGCCTTCCGCTAAAACCTATGCAAGCCTGCCTGCTGGCAGGCAGGGCTGGCAGGCGGCGAAGACAGATAGCCGGATAAATTCCAATTTTTAATTTCCAAAAAGAAATAAAACTTGGGATTTTTAACTTTGCCCTTCCGATTTTCAATCAAAATATGTCAGAAAATTAAATTAAAGACGGTCAGAAACCACCAGTGCAATAAATATAATTATCCCATTAGAATACAGGTAACGTATATCACAACCCCTAAAGATGCCTGATAAATCGGTTATTAAGGGCTTTATTCCGGAAAATTACCTGCACCGGTAGTTAAAAACAACAATCAGAATATATCCGTATTATTCGTCCTCGGCCTTTAATTCTTCCACTCGCTCGTTGACGCGTGCCATAATGGCGTCATCTTCCCCTTTCTCTTCAGCGAATGCATAGTAGTCTTCTTCAGTGACACCATGTTTCTCATAAATCTTATCCATTTCTTCTTCAATTTTTGTGGTCAATTCCATTGCGTCTTCAATTTCTTCACTGTATTTTTCAGAAAAATACATTTGATGTGCTGCAATATCCACAAATATATCTTCTGTCATTTCTGTTTGTTGAGCAGCAATCTCCACAAATATATTGGGCTCTTCGCCTACTCCATCTGCCTCATTGACAGCCCCACCGGCATAACCGGCAAATACAAAACACAACATTGTAATTGTTGCTATCCATAATACTAAAGATTTGTTTTTCATCATAATAGAATTTGTTTTAGGTTTAACATAAATAATTAAAATCAGCTTACTTAGGGTTATGATCTTTTCAGCTTAGTCTGACTTGTTAATCTTTATTAACCTCTTTTTTATTTACCTCCTTTCGTTTAAATCCCGGAGCAAAAAGGTATAACTACGGATTGATTATGTAAGGTACAATATTCATAACATTATAACTCATTGTTAGTTTAGTTCCATGAAAACGGCATAATATGTTAAAATGTTATTTTTTAAAAATATAAATCTAATACATTTTTTATAAGTAACAAAACTTTTATTTAAAAATTATAATAAATTGGTAGTGATGCGCTAATTTTTTAATATAGCTATTAAACAATATAATAAAAGCGTTCTTGTATTTTTATCAGTCATCTCGCTATTAAAACTGCAGGTCCATCTCCAAAACTGATAATCCGACTTTTCAGATCAGATTCAGTTATGATTCAATTTACAACTTATTATAAAAATGACCCGATCCTTTCATATCAGAATATTTTAATATTTCTTTTTCAACCAAGTCCGTTAATCCCTTGTGCCAGCCATTCTGGGAACACCGAACCTGGGTTTATATTCCTTATCTGATATTGTTCACTTTATTTTTATAAAGAATATAGTTTTTATTTGACAGTATTTTAAAATCCAATACCGGCTTTATGATGACGCATTTTTGGCATTCATGGCGTTATTCATAATCTAATAGTAATAAGAACCTGCACCCTTTATTTCAGGGCTTTTAAGGATTTGCTTTTTAATGCTACTTTTTTGAAAGCTTTAAAGGCTACCGGGTCAATATCTTCAAAAATTGCTCTTAATTCAACTACATCAGCCCATGTTCTGTCTGATTTTTTTCAGTAGAAACCCATTCAACGCATAGCCTTATAATTCTTGCTTCGTGGTTCCACTTAGTCCCTGATATGAGACAGGAATGTTATTTGGCTTTACAATTATTTCGATGTAATGTTTCCCACGCTCTTTATGAAGGTTAATATCACAAACAATACTTGAGTGATTTTGGATAATATCTGGAATTTCTTCTATTCGTTTATTATGATTTTAAACACCAACAATCTCTCCATTATCATTTTTGTCAATAATAAGTTTTCCTCCCTGCTCATTTGCAAAACCACATATCCATTTCAGATACTCATTTTTCCAGATTTCTTTTCTCTCGATGTTGTGTTGTTCTGTAATATCAGGGCATTTACAGCAAAGATAACAAAACATCATTTATGGCGGAACTCCTTTTACACTGAACTGTAATTCACTTATAAACAGACAAAAAGTACATTTATTTCAAGCATTTTTTCGTATCATCTAATCGCACTTTTTGTTAGGGCTTATATGTCAGACATATTCACTGTTTTCAACAGTATTTTTGTACCAGATCAATCAAAAAAACATCAATTTCAAATAACGTATATTCAAGAAGTTGGAAGTCAGGAGACGGAAATAAGGGATAGATAAATTGGATATCGTCAATAAAATACAGCTTATATAAATAGAAGACGGAAGACGGAAGTCGCTCCGGACTACGGTCTTCAGACTCCGGACTGATCAGTTACCATTATTCAATTATAGATAATTGTTTGACTTTATAGACACACATTAATGATGATGGTAGCTCCCGACTTCAGTCTTCCGAAAAAAAATTTCATAAACAAATATTCTCAAGTCCTCTTTTTAGCTCATGACCGGGGCGTGCTATGTTAATGCGAATATACCGCCGGTAATCCGCACCAAAATGGGCACCCGGGATCACTGCTGTTTTATGTTTGTCATACAACGCCTTTGCAAATTTAACCCCATCAGGTGCGTCATCAGACAACCTTGCCCAGATAAAATATCCGCCACCGGTTGCCGGAACATAAAATCCGGCATCGCTGAGCATCTTAGAACCAACATGGTAATTGTCCCTGAGGTTTTCCCTGATGTTATTTATATAAGTTTTGGTTTGCTCGCCGTTTTCCATAAACCGGGACAAACTTTCCTGCAACACTGATGGTACCGACAAACCGGTATAATCATGCACATCTGAAATTTTATCAAAGTATGAATTGTGGCAAAACAAATAACCAATGCGCCAGCCTGTAATACTGTACATTTTCGAAAAACTGTTGACGTAAAACAGGTTTGGATGGAATTTGTCAAACGGATAATAGGCTTCCGTGTCAAAACATAACTGGTCATACACCGCATCAATAATCAACCGGCAACCGTAATACTCAGATAAATCAACCAGTTTATCAAAAACGGATTTGTCAAGCACAAAACCGTAAGGATTACCGGGTGAATTAACAAAAAACACATCAGGACGGAAATTTGCAAAAAATGCTGTGAGCCGCTCCGGCAATTTCCCGTCATGGTTATCCATTTCAATGCTCCGGAAAGGATCACCATGGATACGGGGCAAATGACAATAAGATTCGTAAACAGGTGCAAAAGCTGCGGCTTTCAGCAATTTACCCGGCTCATGAAAACTCATATACAGTAAGTGAATGGCTTCGGTTGCACCATTACATAGTAAAAGCGATGTGGCACCCGGGTCAATTTTTCCCTCATACATACGGTAAATCTGTTCCCGCAACCGCTGGTTACCTGCCCCTGGTGCGTATTGATGTACCGGTTCTGTTGCTGTTTGCTGCAATTGTTGCAACAATCCTTCAGGCGGTGAAAAACCCGGGATTCCCTGCGCCAGATTAATGCCACCATGTTGTTTTACAAGATTGCTGAAATATGATATCCAGGATTGATGAACAGCCATATAATGTTTTTAAACAAAGTTAAGGATTTTAATAAAAGGAAAAAAACGTATCAAAGTCAAAGTATAAAGTCGAAACAAAAAACGGCCAGACTCAGTCAATCTCGTTTTTCAGTTTTATAATGGCATTGGCAAGACTTTCCCAGCTCATTCCGGCCTTCTTTTTACGGATATTATGCTTGTATGCTGCTGAATTATTTTCTGCAAAATAAGCATCAATACCGGTTGCGATAGCCGAAGCATTGGGTTCGGGAATAATTTTTCCGGTAACATTGTCTTCCACGATCTCTTTTAAGCCACCCACATCTGTTGCCAGCATTGGCAGCTCAAAATGGTATGCTATTGAAGTAATGCCACTTTGGGTGGCAGATTTATAAGGCAGTACACAAACATCCGCGGCTGAGAAAAAGGCAGAGACCTCCTCATCACTGACATAACGGACAAATTTGTGAATACGTTCACGGTTGGGAGATTTTTGTATTTGTTCTTCGTATTTATTAAAACTGCCATAACAATCACCGGTAATTACAAGTTGATAACTGTCATCCAGTTTACCAAAAGCATCAATCAACAGATCAAGGCCTTTGTATTCCCGAATAAAACCAAAAAACAAAATGGTTTTCTTGTTTTCGTTAAGCTTAAGTTTTCTGCGGGCTTCGGTTTTATCCATGATGCTGCCAAAATGATCATAAAGGGGATGGGGATGCATAATATATTTTGCACCGGGTTTCATAGACAGCAAATCATCCCTTACAGCCTCTGACATAACAACATAAGCATCCGTATGTTTGAGGAAATACTTCAAAAATGGCTTATCAATAATGCGTTTTTCATGCGGCAACACATTATCCAGAATGGCGATCCGTTTAAGCTTTTTGGGCAAATGCCCGGCTACATAACCCAGTGACGGGCCAAAAAACGGCATCCAGAATTTCATCACAAGCAAATCAGGGTCAAATTGTTTTACCTTTTTTGTGGTTTTTATCCAGCTAAAGGGATTTATGCTGTCAAGATACGGGTATGATTCCAGCACATCAGGGTTGTCAGATTTGCTTACATACTGGGATTTCCCCGGAAACAGGATGTCTGGGTATTGCCGCTTAAATGTAAATGCCTTAACATTATGGTTCTTTTCAAATTCCCTGTACAAGGCAGCGTTAAACTGAGCTATCCCGCCGCGAAATGGATAAAATGTAGATAAATAGCAAATGTTCATTAATCCGGTTTTTCTTGTTCAATATGATATTACTTAGCGTTTTTCTTTAGATCCTTAGTATTCAAAATCAATGCCTGCCCCGCGGATTTAACCGTTGGCATGTAAAATTAAAATTTGAGTTACAACACAGTTATTGAACATTATGGACAAACACTAGAGTCTGTCTATAAAGTACAGCTTATATAATTAAAAGTCAGAAGTCCGGAGTCGGAAGTCAGAAAATATCATGTTAATTATTTTTTACTTTAATGTATGCTTTACTTCCGACTTCCGTCTTCGGTCTTCGGTCTGATTAGTTACCATTATTCAATTATAGTTAAAGTTCGACTTTATGGACAAACACTACTTAGAGCTGATTTTATTGTACCCGGTTTAATGTCATACATGCATGGCCGTTCCCTGCTGCAGGTATTTCCGTAAAAACAATCACATCCGGTTTCCGGTTCTACAATTACGCCGCGGTCATAAAGCTCAAATTCATGCTTGTTAAAAATATTGTTCATCAACACAACCGGGGTCTTGTGAGCAACTGCAATATGCATCATCATGGTTACCTGTGTGATGACAGCATCAAAATTTGAGCTAAGGGCAATAAACTCTTCAAGCGGAAAAGTCCCCGGATACCACGCATGCGTTTTTTCTGCGAGGTATGTATTTTTATCATCTTCCTGGGGCCCTCCCAGCAAAACAGGTAAATATTTGTCCTTATCAAGGCTGTTAATAAGTTCTATCCAGTATTCATCAGGCCACAACCTGGTTTTCCATCTGTTTCCGCATCCTGTATTCATCCCTATCAACTTTCTGCCCCCTGATTTGTCACTGAAAATGCCTTGCCATTTCTTTGCCAGGTTTTTATTGTAATTCAGAAGATATGGTTCATACTTGAATTCCATGTGACATATCTCAAAAATTTCTTCGGGATAGGATTTCGTGTTTTTGATGGAAATGTGATCAAATAAGCCGGTTATTATTTTATGCTCTGCTGCCGTTGTTGCTGCATTAAGATGTCCGTTCCTCCAGGTAAAGCCGTATTTTTCTTTTGCATTGACAGATGCAAGTAACCGGCATGCCTCCTCTTCTTTGTCCAGGTTAATGGCAATATCAAATTCCCTGCCTTTTATCTTTTCGAGATTGAAAGCAGTGGGCGTGAATATATCATCTATATCAGCAGGCGGTAACACATCAGGAAAATCTGTAAGCCAGGTAAAATGAGGGTTTTCATACATATTGCCATACCTCACAACAAGCGGCGTAGTGCGAATAACATCGCCAATGGCCCCCAGTTTTATAATAAGGATTTTTTTGTCTGCTTTTTCGTAATAATCACAATTACGGCAGTCAACATTGTACTTTTTGTTTGGGGTACACGGTATTGGACCCTTAAAATGCCTGCAATCAAACTTTACTTCAGATATTTTCATGAATCTTAATGTTGATTAACCCAAAATTTAACATTGTAAATTTCCACATTAACGTTTCACGCTTTAACGGGTCAATGTAAAAACCTGCATTGTAATTCACGTGTCAAATGTAGATTTTTATTCTTAAACAACAAAAGATTTTATGCCTGACACTTTGGATTTAGCCTTTGGTGTTGTTTTATACCAGTATCATGTTAAGCCTAAGATGATGGTTAAGCTGGAATTATTTTTGAACACAGTGTCCGAGATTTCTGCTAAAAAATGGAAATAAAAAACAATGTGGCAAAACCTTAATTTTCCCCTTTCAATTCCTTGTCCCCTTTTTTACCCCACACGATTTTATTCTCCTCATCCCGGTAGATTTTGTTGTTGTCAAACAACCATTCAATCACTTTGATAAGTTTTTCTTTCTTATACGTACTTTCTTCAACCAGCTCATTTAACAACAGGGGTGTTTGCTGAATTTTGTTTTTAATGCTGTCAAGTATCATGTCAAATTCATATTTACTCAGCCCCAGCTCATTACGCCTCAGGCAGACATCACACTGGCCGCAACGTTTTGGATTTTTCTGTCCGAAATATTCCAGCAAAATTTGTGAGCGGCATTTAGCTGTGGTACCGGCATAGTGGATTACAGCATCTATACGTGCTTTGAAGCGTTTTTTACGGAAATCATAACCTTTTTTGTCAAACATCAGGCTTTTTTTGGTCAGGCGCTCTTCGGTAAAGACGATTTGTGGCTTGTTTTTCCGTGGGATATATTTCAGGATATGAAGCTTCTGAAGTGTTTTCAGGTATTCATAAATAACCTTAGGGGTTGTATTGGCACGTTTTGCCAGCACTTCCTCGCTAATTGGCGTATAAGTGGTAAACAACCCGGTATAACTCCGTAATAGCAACTTGATAAACACATCATGGTTTTTGTTGGCAACCTGAAATTCATACAGTTTATCGCGCTGCACAACAAACATGATACGGCTGGGGTTGTTAACCTCATCGGTTAATTCCAGGTACCCCTCTCCTGCCAGTACTTTAAGGCTGTAATGGATGGTAATCGGGTCAATTTGACATCTTTTTGAAAAATCATAAATATCAAAATCATATGCCATGTCTTTCCCTGCACCAACAGGCAACTGATAATAAGTGCCCAAAGCATCATACACCTCTTTGATTTTGTCAATGGGCGGGAAATTTGTGGTGAGCCGTTTTTTCAGATTTGATACATCACTGTCATTATACAACAACACAGCCCAGGCTTTTTTTTCATCCCTGCCTGCCCTGCCTGCTTCCTGAAAATATGCCTCAAGTGAATCAGGCAGATCAATATGTACCACCAGCCTGACATCAGATTTATCAATGCCCATACCAAAGGCATTTGTAGATACCATTATCCTGATCTTATCATTTTGCCAGGCTTCCTGTTTTTGTTCCCTGATTTCCTTACTGAGGCCGGCATGATAATAATCGGCAGAAATACCGTATTTACGTAAAAAATCTGCCGTTTTTTTGGTTTTTTTCCTGTTTCTGACATATACCACGGCAGTGCCCGGAATCCGTGTGACTATTTTCAGCAACTCTTTTGCTTTGTTTTCAGAATACCTTACAACATAAGCCAGGTTTTTTCTTTCAAAGCTTTTTTGTAAAACATTCTCTTTTTCAAATTTTAGTTTTTCCTGGATATCTTTTACCACTTCAGGTGTTGCTGTGGCTGTCAGGGCAAGCACAGGCACATCCTGTACAATATCCCTTACATTTGCAATTTCAAGGTATGAAGGACGGAAATCATAGCCCCACTGAGAAATACAATGTGATTCATCTATAGCAAACAGGTTGATATCCATTTGTTTCATGCGTTCTCTGAAAGCATCAGTTTGGAGGCGTTCAGGTGAAATGTACAAAAACTTGTAATTGCCGTTCACTGCATTGTTTAATGCCATTTCCATCTCATGCCTGCTCATGCCTGAATAAACAGCAGTGGCCCTGATGCCGCGCTTCTTCAGGTTATATACCTGGTCTTTCATTAATGCGATCAAGGGGGTGATAACCAGACAAATCCCTTCTTTGGACAAGGAATACACCTGAAAAGTAATGGATTTCCCACCACCGGTCGGCATCAACCCGAGTGTGTCTTTTCCCTCGGCAACAGAAAAAATGATTTCCTCCTGGAGGTCACGAAAACTGCTGTACCCCCAGTATTTTATCAATATTTTACGATATTCATTCACCCTAAAGCTTTTATCAAAAATACGAATTAATTTGTATTGGTATTATAATTTTAAGATAAAATGCAAATATTGTCTCATTAACAATCTTTTGCTTTGTGTATTTATTGAGTTTTTGAAGTATCAATGATATGGTATCATCATAAAATATCATTACTTTCGTTTTTTAAACTATGCCAGTGAAAAATTTAAGAGACATACAGCAATTTGAGGAATTTGACCACCTGGAACTCATCGCAAAGCATGTGGTTGAAGGATTTATTACAGGTTTGCATAAAAGCCCGTATCATGGTTTTTCGGTTGAATTTGCTGAACACCGTCAATATAATAAGGGAGAACCCATCAAACATATTGACTGGAAATTGTATGCACGCACAGATAAATTGTTTGTAAAGCGTTTTGAGGAAGAAACCAACCTGCGCGCCCACCTGATCATTGACATATCATCGTCCATGTTATTTCCCCTCAAGGAAAAACGCATGAATAAACTTGCGTATTCAGTTTATTTGGGCGCAGCACTTATATATTTATTAAAACGCCAGCGTGATGCGGTTGGTTTAAGTTTGTTCGATGAAGAGGTGCGTATGCATACGGATGCCAGGTTATCGCAGGTGCATCTGGCCTATTTATACAATGAGCTGAGGCAGTTAATATCCCCGGAATTTCAACCGGAAAAACGAAAGACCAGTGCGGCAGAATCACTCAATCTCCTTGCTGAACAAATTAAAAAGCGTTCGCTGATTATTTTATTTTCAGACATGTTCAGCGAAGATGACACGGATGAGCTTTTCAGTGCGCTTCAGCATTTACGGTTTAATAAGCATGAAGTGATACTGTTTCATGTCACAGACCACGAGCTGGAGCAGGAATTTGAATTCAGCAACCGCCCGCACAAGTTTATTGATCTGGAAACCGGGAAACAACTGAGGCTCAACCCCAACGAAGTGCGGGAACAATACAAAAAGCAAAGCCATGCGCTTGTATCAGACTTGAAAACACGCTGTGGACAATATCAAATTGATTTTGTTGAGGCTGATATCCGCCAGGATTTCACGGAAGTCTTGCAGGCGTATTTGCTGAAACGGACGAGGTTGTATTGATGATTTAGTGCGTAAAATCACGCCAATTGAGAAATCTGGTAAGAATTATCCTATATCTTTTCTATCAGTTCTTTTTTTACCAATGTATATGCATTGTTTTGATCGTATTGTACTTCCGGTTTTAATAATCCATAAATATCACCCAAAAAATCAGGATCTTTAAGCTTCTTATCCATATTGATTAGAAACTCCTTTTGCGATGGCGGATTGTCAACAGCAAAGGATATGTATCTCTCATAGGATTTCATAATGGCATCTCTGTCCGGATCAAGTTGGGTCAATGCATGGAATAGATCAAACAGATCGCGGCCTTTTTTTCGTTGATACAATGCCCTTAATTTTGTTCCAAGCATTTCTTCAGGCTCATAAGTGGTAATTGAACAAGAACCTGCACTCCATGAATTATCAATAAAATGGTGAATTTTTTTATACCCCAAAACCGAAAAATGTTCCCTGCAATTAATTTCAATTTTCAAACAAAGGTTAATGACCGGTGGTATTTCAGACTCAAACCGATATATCATCGTATTGTTATTTTTCTTCTGTTTGACAGAAGGCTTGCCAAGAAACTGTATTTGTTTATGCAAGGCATCCAATGTCTTTTTAATAGGTTCCTTTTTAATCTGAACCAGGTCAATGTCTTCAGAATACCGTACCTGTGGTTTCATAAACAATTTATGTAAAGCAGTACCACCTCTGAAAGCAAGGTGTTCTTGCAGATATGGTTCGGAAAAAATCTGTAACAGGGCTTTTTCAATTACCAAATCTTGTTCCACCTGGGCATCCTCCGGCCATTGAGCAAATTCTTTCCATTCTTCTATGTAACGTCGCGGCAGCATTAAAAATCAATAGTTGTGTTAATAATTACATTCCATTTATGGTTTACTTTACCGGTTTTATCATCATGTGCCAACGATAAAGGAACTTTTTTGGTTACTGTTTTTTGGCTTATCTCCAATAAAATATTAGCCATGGTTTTATTCCCCATGATATCGAATAAATAACCAAGTCGCTGGATAGTAGGTTTGTTTTGAGATTTTGCTGCTTTTTTCAATCCCGCTATATCTATGTTTTCTGTTAAATCATCGAGAATAGGTAAAAGGCGATTTAATCCACCAATTTTTTTATGGTAAGATACAAGATCAAAGGCAGTTAATGAAGGGGTAGAAACATAAATATAGCCTGTTTCCGTTTTCTTTTCAATAATTTGATTTTGTTCCCATTGTTTTTTTATAAAAAAACGTATGGATAATCTGTTGCTTTTAATACTCCGTAATGTCGGCTTCTTCGTTATTACCTGAAATTCCATAGGTTGTTGATGCCCCGAACCATGCAAGGCTGCAGCAGAATAAAGCCCGACATAATAGTCTCTTTTAAGTGCTTTCATCATATCAGCAATAATCAAAGTTGGCGGCACCATACCCTTTTTTGAGTATTGAGGAGGAATAATTACATAAAATTCTTTTCGTACTTGTGCAATCTTGTTTTTTCTTTTTAGACGGTGCACATTTTGAAGTATGGCTTTTTCAGAGACATCAAATTTCGATTTTAGTTCATCATAAGTTATGGCATATCTTCCTTTGGAAAGAACCTCCGTCAAATAGTCCTCAATGTATTTATATGTTGAAATATGTTTCATATCTATTTGTTTGCACAAAACTACACAATGTGTAGTAAATTGCAAATAAATTTATTTTTTTATTCCCCTTATATTTTCCCGGCTAATACATTAAATGTTGAGGGATTGTTTCTCTCACAAATAGTACGAAACACTGTTGAATCGTAATATATAAGTCTTGCAGGCATATTTGCTGAAGCGAACGAGGTTGTATGAAAATTTATTTTGCATGATGCGTATTTCATCCTGTATTAAAGCCAGTATATCAGCTTACAGTGACATGATGCCGCTGAATTTACTACAATAAAGGTATCTGGGCGGGATAACAAACCGGTCCCGGAAATCATCATCAATTAATTCAGCTTGATTTTTTATTTCAGGCATTTCTCAAAAACCTGTTTGTTTCTGTAGTGATTTTGTTTTTGATCGTCTCCCAGTCAAAGTTATCAAATGTAATTGGGTCAGGTTCTAAGTCTGCGTCTGCAAAATATATCAGACTTTTAAGTATATGTAAATAGTTGTCATTATGGTATTTCTGTTTGAAATAATCCATCATTTGAGAAAGAGAGCATTTTTGAAGCAAATAGAATATATCGTAAAAATCTTTTTTTGAGCTTCGACCAGCCAATGCAGATAGCTTCATCGGAATAATGTCTTCAACAGCCAATAACCTTATATTATCAGATTTGGCAATTGGATATAATAAGGGATAAGCATATCTGATCAAATCAACTTTAACCGGTAGTTCTTTGTTCCCCTTTGTTTGAATTGTAATGGTTAATGTGTTTACATCAGCAGATTTATTTATTATTTTGAAATCAGATTTAAGCTCCTCAAACAATTTGCTTGAATTAAAGCTTTTCATTGTGAACATATCAATGTCAATAGAAATACGATGCCCTAAATGTAAAGCTAATGCAGTGCCTCCAACCAGATGAAAGTCCCGTAGCTGAGGGTGTTTCATCAGGTCTTTTAATAATTCCAAAGTTTCCGGATAGAGGGCTCTGTATTGTAACATCTGAATTTTTCTTTTGGAATGTTAAACAATGTCTGACAAAAATTTAATGTCTTTTTATCTAAATACCGTATTTGTAAGGCTTCGTTTTGAATTGTTTTTAAACCATAAAATGATTTTAATTCTTTCCAGTCACTGAGGTTACCCCGGGTTAATACCCGCTCAATAACGAAACGCTTATGTTTTTCGTAATCAAGATTATTTATCTCAACGTCCCAAAACAGGCTCTTATTTAATTTCGGCAATTCTTTTCTCATAAAGAGTGAATAAATAATCAAATAACAAATTTAACGAAAAAAAGCATGATAAGCAATATAGTGTATTACCAACAATCACAAATACATGTTTTTTGGCAACAATAGTACACACTTGTATTGAACACAACTCCTTATTTAGTGGATCTAAGAAAACTACTGCTTTTTAAAAACAACAAATCTCAATAACCAAATAACAAATAATTCTCAAAATTCAAAAACTTGTCCGGCGAAGTGTGAGCGAAGACGGATATCTAATATTCAAACAGTTTAAAAAATTGGAATTTTTAAAATTATAT
>JBNJGX010000038.1:0-14451 GCA_051748025.1 Bacteroidota bacterium | reverse complement strand
CCGGTTTTATGGTCAACACAAACGAATATTATCTGCCCGTCGGCGAACTCATCAATACTGAAGAAGAAATAAAAAAGCTCGAAAAAGACCTCAATTACAACAAAGGCTTTCTTAAAACGGTGATGAAAAAACTCGGCAACGAACGCTTTGTCAACAACGCTCCCGAACAGGTAGTAGAAAAGGAAAAACAAAAAAAGGCCGATGCCGAAGAAAACATCAGGCTCATTGAAGAACAACTTAAAAACCTGGAAAAATAGGTATTACCTTAGACATAACTCAAATTAACTTTATCAATTATTTTTAGGGCAGCCCCTTCAGCCATGCGGTTCTAAGTGCGCATGGCTGAAGGTCGGCCTGCGGCTTCTATCTGTGTCCCCTCCGGGCATGTTCTGTTATCCCGTGGCAGGGAGCTTCTGTTGTCGCTCCTGCCACGGCACAGAAACATTGCCCGCAGTGGCCACAGGATAATCCGCCTCCGTCCTGCTGCAAATCATCCACCGCTCACCGCTCACCGCTTACCGAATACCGATTACCGATTACCGATCACTGATTACCGATCACCGACCACCGATCACCGATCACCGACCACCGATCACCGATTACCGAATACCGATTACCGATTACCGAATACCGAATACCGATTACCGATTACCGATTACCGAATACCGATTACCGAATACAGAAGCCATGTTTAAGGGTCCAGCCAAAGAGAGAACCAGGCAGTTTTTCAACACCACCAAAGTGCGGATTTTCCACTGTACCAAAAGTTTGCATGCTGGGTGATAAATTCATATATGCATTGAATAACGGGGGTATATTTTCTCCGAGCGAACGTACTTTCTGGCTTAGTATGGCATAATCTTTTTTATAATCATCGCCATGGAAAAAATCCTTGTATTTTGATACATCAAATTCTATGGGTTCTTTGGCTTCAACCAAATTTTCCTTGTTTGGAAAATACATATTTATAAAAGTAAGAATAAAATCCCTGGCCTGCTGGTCAAAATGTTTATACATGGTGATTTTGCCAAAGAAATATGCCATCTCCGGATATTTAACTACCAGAGCGCCAAGTCCATCCCAGAGATTGTCCAGCGCATAAATCCCTTTTTTCCGGTTGTTTGCGAACTGGTATTTTGGTTGTACAATTGACCTGCCCAATTCAATCGTATATGGCAGATACCCATTGACAAATTTATCTGAAAATCTGAATAACCGGGTTGTTGCCAGTTTCCCTTGTACATCATCCAGTACATCCCGGCCGCAAATAAAACGATAGGCGCCGACAATCTCTTTGTCTTCCGGATCCCATACAATTAGCTGTTGATAAGGGGTTTCAGATACATCAAATTTATCAATATCCAGTGCTTTACCTGTGCCGCCGCCAGCTTCCCTGAAAGTCAACTCCCGCAGCCTTCCAAGTTCTTTCATCAGCATTGGCCCTGTATTATTGGTAAACAAATAAATCTCAGAATTGCCAAAATTGGCTTTCCTTATGAATTTATCATCGGTAAGTTCTTGTTCCAATAAATCCCGGTCAACAGGTGGTATTATCTCTTTCATGAATTTTAATGCAATTTTTAAATTTTTAAACAATTAACAAAATTAATAAAATTTTGAAAACTTTAGTCCCGCATCTCATATACTTTGTTTTTCACAAATGCAGCCCATTCCTGTGGTGATTTCGAAGCGTCAAATTTCTTGTATGATATCGGCTTTCCAAAATGAATACAAATAGTGAGCCCCCTTTGTTTAAACAATTCATTTGGTAAAAACATCATCTCCACATTAAACTTGATACGCAAGAGTTTACGAAGTTTTGCCAGGTTATAAAAGAAATTCGAATTTCTCCCCTCTATGTAAACCGGAATGACATCCCTTTTGTATTGAACGGCTTTCGTAATAAAAGTTTTTTTCCATTCAAGGTCCTTAATCTCGCCTTTAATTTTTCGTGAGGCCAGCCCTGCCGGAAACATCAAAATCTGGGCGTCTGATGCAAAAGTATCATTCAGCAATTGTATGTTATCCCTGCTTTGAGAACCAAATTTGTTAAGCGGTACGAATATGGATTCCATGGGTTTCAGATGCATCAGCAAATCATTTACCGGTACTTTTATTTTACTGAAATGACGGCCCACTACGGTCATAAATGCATGGCTTTCTGTTCCCCCAAGCGGATGATTGGCTGCAAAAATAAACCTCCCTTCAGTGGGAATGTTGGCTTCACCATAGGTTTTGATCTTAATATCAAATTCATCCAAAAACGCCTGCGACCATGCCAACCCTTTTTTATCATGATGGCGCCGTAAAAAAGCATTGATCTCATCCTGATGTACAATGCGCTTCAGAAGATTTACCACAAACCCGGGAACCTTCCGCTTGCCTGATTTATTCCGGACAATTTTGTCAAGGTCAATTTGTAATATGTCAGGATCGTTTGCTTCCATTCAGCACCTAATTTTTTTAATCTGACCTCAAAATTAATAAAATTTTTCCAAATTCCTTACATCGCTGATTTTATCGGGGGTTTAAGATGCATTATGACTGTAAGACAGGAAGAGAATAAGGACTTTTGAAAAAAAGTTATCAACATTATGGGAAAAAATGGAATATTTTGGTAAAAATTGGGAAAGAATTATTATTTTTACGTTTTGAAAGTCAGTTATTGATGTTTTGAGATATGTTTATAGGTGAACACATAGTAAAACTTGATAGTGCAGGCAGGGTATTGTTCCCGTCTGCAATGAAGCGACAACTTGGTGGTCGTGAGCAAGAAGGATTTGTAATCAAAGAAGATATCTTTGAGCCATGCCTCGTATTATATCCCATGCATGAATGGGAAAGGCAGAACAAAATCCTTCAGCAAAAATTAAACCCATATAACCGGGAGCATAGCAGGTTTATGCGTCAGTTTTACAGCAGTACCGCTGAATTATACCCTGACTCAAACAATCGCCTGCTGATTCCCAAGCGCCTGCTTGACAAAATAGAGGCTAAAAAAGACCTTGTGTTTGCGGGGCTGGATACAAAAATTGAGATCTGGCCTAATGAGGTGTGGAAAGATATGGGTACCGATGATGACTTTGGTTCGCTGGCTGAGAAAATTTTAGGTCAATCTGATAATACGACAATCGAAGAATGAGCTACCATGTGCCTGTATTATTGAAAGAAGCAATTAATGCCCTGAATGTAAAATCAGACGGAACTTATGCTGATCTTACATTTGGCGGAGGGGGACATAGTGTCGAACTTTTATCGCACCTGAAAAATGGAAAACTGATGGTTTTTGATCAGGATAATGAGGCATTTAAAAATTTGGGTGACAACAAAAATGTTATCCCTGTACACGCTAATTTCCGGTATATACGGCAGTTTATGCGTTACCACAACATTAAAGGCTTTGACGGCATTATTGCCGATCTGGGTGTTTCTTCATGGCAAATTGACCAGGAAAAAAGGGGGTTCAGTTTTCGTTTTGATGCCGAACTTGATATGCGTATGAATCCTGATGCGCCGCTGAAAGCGAAAGATATAATCAACGGGTATTCAAAAGAGCAGTTGATACGCGTATTCAAAGAATATGGAGAATTGAAAAATGCCGGTGTCATTGTCCGGAAAATCATAGATGCACGAAATACAGGCAATATCAATACAACCGGAGATCTAAAAGAATTGCTGAGCCCTATGTTCCGTAAAGGAACCGAAAATAAGTTTTTAGCCAGGGTGTTTCAGGCATTAAGGATAGAAGTAAATCAGGAAATTGAATCACTGAAAGATTTTTTAAAGGTTTCACCTTTGATATTAAAACAGGGAGGCAGGTTGGTAACCCTGTCTTATCATTCGCTTGAAGACAGGCTGGTTAAAAATATGATGCGTTTCGGGAACATAGAGGGGGAAGTGAAAAAGGATTTTTATGGCAATGTCATAACGCCATTTAAACAAATAACGCGCAAACCAATACAGGCTGATGATGAAGAGATTAAAAGGAATCAAAGGGCCAGAAGTGTAAAAATGAGGATCGCAGAATTAAAAACACATGAGTGACAAGGACACACATAAAAACCGTAAATCACGCGAAAACAATTTCCGTAAAAGTTTTCGTGATGTGTTTGATGGCAGTGTGTTTACCAGGGATATTGTGATCCGGCAACTGCCTTTTATCATTTTTTTGGCTTTGTTGGCTCTGATATACATCACAAACCGGTATCACGCTGAAAAAGTTTTTGTTTTAACAGAAGAAACACGCAAGGAAATCAGGGAGCTGCGAAGCGAGAAAATAACCGTACAATCTGAATTGATGCGTAAATCAAGACAACAAGAAGTGTTGAAAATGCTGGAAAAGTATGGATCTGATTTAAACTATGCTGAAGAACCACCGGTTAAAATCATGTATGATTTAGACGAATGAAAACAGAACGTAAAAATATTGTTTTTCGTGTAAAGCTGATCTATACCTTCATGCTTTTGCTGGGGATATTGGTTGTCGGTAAATTGGTTGCCCTTCAAATATTTACAGGCAAGGCAGAAATTGAAGCACTTAGCAAACAGGTTATAAGAAAAAGCGTGATTGAGCCTTTTCGTGGTGATATCCTTAGCAGGGATGGCCGTGTATTGGCAACATCAGTGCCATATTATGAAGTGGGTTGGGACCCAAATTGTGAAGGGGTTACAGATAAACTTTTTACAGAGAAAATTGATTCGCTTGCACTTTGCTTGTCTGATATACTGGGAAAATCCGTTTCTCATTACAACCATATTTTGCATCAGGCCAGGGACAGGGGAGATCGATATCTCAGATTAACTTATAGTGCATCATATGATCAGCTAAAAGCTTTGGAAAAATGCCCGGTATTCAGGCGGGGAAGATTTAAAGGCGGTTTTGTGTATTTTCAGCGCAGTAACCGTGAACATCCTTTCGGTGTGCTTGCACGGCGAACCATTGGAACAGTGAGAAAGAACGGACGCAAGGGAGTCGGACTTGAAGATGCATTTGAAAATGCATTAAGTGGTGTCGAAGGGTTTGCCATTAAACAAAAGGTTGCCGGTAATCTGTGGATGCCTGTAAACGATGGCAATGAAATTGAGCCACAGGATGGCATGGATCTAATGACTACAATCGATGTCAGAATACAGGATGTGGCTGAAACAGCACTGGAACGCCGCCTGAGATTTCATGATGCTGACCATGGCAGTGCTGTGGTAATGGAGGTGGAAACAGGGGAAGTCCTTGCAATTGCCAATTTGAAAAAAAATAAATATGACAATTATATCGAAGCCTATAATTATGCCATCGGAGAAGCAACTGATCCCGGATCAACATTTAAGCTTGCTTCAGTAATTGTTGCCCTGGAAGATAATGTCATTAAACCTTCAGATAGTGTTCAAACAGGCAATGGTGTACATTATTATTATGATCACCGGATGGAAGATACTCATGAGGATGGATTCGGAACCATCAGTTTTGCTGAAGCATTGATAAAATCTTCAAATGTTGGCATTTCAAAGGTGATTTTTAAACATTACAATACAAGGCCACAGTATTTTGTTGACAGACTGTATAAAATGGGATTGAATGAGCCACTGGACGTTTGTATCAGGGGTGAAGATGAACCTATGATGCGTTATCCCGGTGAAGATAAGTGGTCTGGATTGTCATTGCCACAAATGTCCATCGGATATGAAGTGGAGTTGACGCCCTTACAAGTCCTGGCTTTTTATAATGCCATTGCCAATGATGGTGCAAAACTAAAACCTCGCTTTGCAAAGGCCTTGTACTACAGGGGAAAGGAAGTTAAAACTTTTTCTACGGAAGTGTTAAATCAGTCCATTTGCTCTCATTCAACCCTTCAAACGGTAAGAAAAATGTTAAAAAGGGTTGTGGAAGAGGGAACTGCCAGTAACCTTAAGAGTGATAATTACAGCATTGCCGGAAAAACAGGAACAGCACAAATTAATTACGGGCAGCGCGAAAAAAGACAATACCACCAGGCTTCTTTTGTGGGATATTTCCCGGCTGATAACCCAAAATATTCATGTATCGTGGTTATACATGACCCAAAAAGGTATGGCTATTACGGAAATATTGTTGCCGGGCCGGTTTTCCGGGAAATTGCTGACAGGATCCATGCCACAGACCCTGAATTGCATCCGCAACCCAGATTTCAGGCAGATCAAGTGCCTTTGCCAAAAGTGAAAATCTCCGACAGGAAAAAACTCAATACAATCCTTGATGCCTTGAATTTACCACGCGACAGTAGAAGTATGCGGGATTGCCAATGGGTGTATCCGGTGGAAAAAGATGATAAAATCATGTATTACATCAGGGATTACAGTCAGAAAAACCTTGTGCCCAATGTAATAGGAATGGGTTTGAGTGATGCCATTAAAGTGCTTGAAGAGCATGGCATGAAGGTAAGGGTGAATGGAAGGGGAACTGTTGTTAAACAGTCTCCGGCGGCGCATAAGAAATATGAACATGGTCAAACAATTGAAATTGAATTATCATCATGAGAAAATTGCATATACATGATATTGAACGTGTTGTTGGTGTTAGAAAGCGCCACGTCGGTGCTTGCTATTGGTTTGATGCTTTGTGTTTTGATAGCCGAAAAGTAAGCGGCGATGCGGTGTTTGTTGCTGTTCCCGGTACACAGGTGGATGGTCATGATTTTATGTTGAAGGCAGTGCAAAATGGTGCTAAGCTGGTGATCTGTGAAATCATGCCGGATGAGTTTGCTTCAGGTGTTTTTTATTTCCAGGTCGAGGATTCTGCAGAGGCGCTTTCAAGGCTTGCTTCTGAATTTTACGGAAACCCGTCAGAAAAATTAAGGCTCGTCGGAATTACCGGAACAAACGGAAAAACTACAACAGCCAGCATGCTGTATCATTTGATGGAAAACATGGGGTTTAAAGCCGGTTTGTTATCCACAATCAGAAATTATATCCATAAATCTGAAGTGCCGGCCACACATACAACCCCTGATCCCGTTCAGATTAACAGGCTGATGGCTGAAATGCTGAATGAAGGCTGTGAATATTGCTTTATGGAAGTCAGCTCGCATGCCATTCAACAAAAAAGGGTTAAAGGCCTGGATTTCGACGGGGCTGTATTTACCAATATCACCCACGACCATTTAGATTATCATAAAACATTTAACAATTACATACAAGCCAAAAAAGGATTTTTTGATGACCTCGGTAAGCATGCCTTTGCCCTGGTAAACATTGATGATAAACATGCCCCTGTAATGGTGCAAAACTGTAAAGCAAGCAAAAAAACTTTTGCTTTGACAAAAATGGCTGATTTCCGGTTGAGAATGGGCGAAAAACATTTCGAAGGGATGCAGCTTTTTATTAATGACAGGGAAGTATGGACACCCATAATCGGTGAATACAATGCATACAACCTGTTGGCAGTTTATGGGGTGGCAAATTTACTCAACCTGCCGGATGTAGATGCACTCAGGGCATTATCAGAGTTGTCTCCGGTGGAAGGCCGGATGGAAACCATTCGTTCGGAGGATGGCAAAACTGCTGTGGTTGATTATGCCCATACCCCCGACGCTTTACAAAATGTGCTGGCCACTTTATTTGAACTTAAAAAAGAAGGAAACCGGTTGATATGTGTGTTTGGTGCCGGTGGAGACAGGGATAATAAAAAACGGCCTGAAATGGGACGGGTTGCAGCACTGTATAGCAATAAGCTGGTGATTACTTCTGATAACCCGCGAAGTGAAGACCCCGAAGCCATTATTAAAGATGTAGAAGCCGGGGTGCCACAGCAAAAGCTGGCACATACTTTAAAAAATCCGGACAGAAAAGAAGCCATAAAACTTGCCTGGAACCTGGCGGAAAATGGTGATTTGATACTTATTGCAGGAAAAGGGCATGAAACCTACCAGGAAATTAATGGTGTGAGGCATCATTTTGATGACAGAGAAGTGATTTATGAATTGATAAACATGTAAATTATGTTGTACTATCTTTTTAAATACTTTGACCAATTAGACTTACCCGGTGCGGGCATGTTTGAATATATTTCCTTCAGGTCAGGCCTGGCGGTAATTACTTCTCTTGTTGTTTCCATGCTTTTTGGAAAAAGGATAATCAATTTACTGCAAAAGTCACAAATCGGGGAAAATATCAGAGACCTCGGCCTCGAAGGACAATTACAGAAAAAGGGCACCCCGTCAATGGGAGGGCTTATTATAATTCTTTCGATTATTGTGCCAACATTGCTTTTTGCTAAACTTGATAATGTGTATATAATCCTGATGATTGTTACCACGCTTTGGCTTGGCTTTATTGGCTTTATTGATGATTATATAAAAATATTCAAAAAAAATAAAGCAGGTCTGGCAGGTAGATTTAAAATTCTGGGACAAATCATTCTTGGCATTATTGTCGGGGGAACCCTTTATTTCTCCGATACTGTTGTGGTAAGAGACAGGGCTGAAGATATTACACCCCAGATGCGGGCAAATAATAATGTAAATATTACAGAAATTGATGGTGAAAAAAAAGTTGAATATGTGGATCATAAATCCACCCTTACCACCATACCATTTACAAAAAACAATGAATTTGATTATAAATCCCTGCTCTGGTTTATGCAATCTCCGGGTGTATGGGTATGGATAGTGTTTGTCATTGTTGTTATCTTAATTGTGACGGCTGTTTCCAATGGTGCTAACCTCACAGACGGATTAGACGGCCTGGCTACAGGCAATTCTGCTATTATTGGTGCGACACTCGGCGTGCTGGCTTATGTATCGGGTAACTTCATTGCAGCGGATTATCTCAACATCATGTACATCCCGCATACTGGTGAGCTTGTGATATTTATGAGTGCATTTATCGGGGCAACCATTGGGTTTTTATGGTATAATTCATTTCCGGCACAAGTATTTATGGGTGATACCGGAAGTTTAACCATTGGTGGCATTATTGCTGTTTTTGCCATTATTATTCGAAAAGAATTACTTATCCCTGTCTTGTGTGGCATTTTCCTCATGGAAAGCCTCAGTGTTGTGTTGCAGGTATGCTGGTTTAAATATACCAAAAAACGGTTTGGGCAGGGGCGCAGAATATATTTGATGGCACCCCTGCATCATCATTATCAGAAAAAAGGATTTCCCGAAGCCAAAATTGTTACCCGGTTTTGGATCGTAGGTATCATGCTCGCTGTTTTTACAATCGTAACCCTTAAAATCAGATAATAGTGAAAAAAATTGTTGTCATAGGAGCTGGTGAAAGTGGATTTGGGGCTGCAGTGCTTGCCAAAGCCAAAGGGTTTGATGTGTTTGTATCTGACAACAACAGCATTGATACATATTTCAAAACACAATTATCTGAACATGGGATTCCTTTTGAAGAAAATGGCCATTCGCAAGATGATATTTTTGAGGCGGATGAAATCATCAAAAGCCCGGGGGTGTCACCAAACATTCCTGTTATCAAAAAAGCTGCAGAAAAAGGCATTCCGGTGATATCTGAAATTGAATTTGCAGCACGTTTTTCCAATGCCAAAATGATAGGTATTACCGGCAGTAACGGTAAAACCACAACCACACTCTGGGCTTATCATATATTAAAAAATGCCGGACTGAATGTGGGGCTTGGAGGTAATGTCGGAAACAGCCTTGCTTATCAGGTAGCCAAGCATTCCCGTGATTATTACCTGATTGAGCTGAGCAGTTTCCAGTTGGATAATATGTATGATTTTAAAGCGGATATTGCTGTGCTTCTTAATATAACACCCGATCATCTGGACCGGTATGATTATGATTATCAAAAATATATAAATTCTAAGTTCAGGATCATTCAAAATCAACAAGCTGAGGATGTGTTTATTTATTCAGTTGATGACCCTGTGATCGCAAAAGAAGTGAATGCAAGGACTATACCTGCCCGGAAAATTCCTTTCAGTATCGGGAAAAGCCTGCAAAAGCCTTCTGTTTATCTTGAAAATAAAAAAATAATGTTTAACATAAAAACCCCTTTTAGTATGTCAGCAAACAATGTATCTTTACCCGGAAGCCATAACACATATAATTCTATGGCAGCCGGCGCCATCGCACAGGTATTAAACATCAAAAAAGAAAGCATCAGGGCAAGCCTGATGGATTTCAAAAATGTAGAGCACCGTCTCGAACCTGTTATCAAAGTGCATGGCATTGAATTTATCAACGATTCAAAAGCCACCAATGTCAATTCTGCCTGGTATGCACTCGAAAGCATGACCAAAAAAACCGTCTGGATTGTCGGCGGTATTGATAAAGGCAACGATTACAAACAAATGAACCAGCTTGTGAAGGACAAGGTGAAAGCCATTGTTTGTCTGGGTGTTGATAATAAAAAAATTCATAAGGCTTTCGGTAATATTGTAGATAAAATCGTTGATACCGGAAATATGCAGGACGCAGTGACATCTGCTTATTACCTGGCTAATGACGGTGATGCTGTTTTGTTAAGTCCTGCATGTGCCAGTTTTGACCTTTTTGATAATTATGAAGACAGGGGAAATCAATTTAAATCGGCAGTGAGATCTTTATAATAAACAGGAAGTATCAAGGCCGGTTTTTTCAGCTCCCGGGATAAAGATTTTTCCCCGGATAGTAAAAAAACGGCATGATGACTAAAGGAGGTTATATATGACCGTTGAAAATGAAATAATATAATAACCATATGAAAGTGCTGAGTACATATTTCAAGGGCGACAGGGTTATCTGGATAATTCTGCTTGTGCTTGCAATGTTTTCAATACTGGCTGTGTATAGTGCATCCGGCATGCTTGCCTATAAATTCCAGGAAGGCAATACCACCTATTACCTTGTCAGGCATTTTGTTCAGATGTGCTTTGCGTTTTTTGTGATATTTTTGATACATAAAATACCATATGTGTATTTCAGCAAATTGTCTCAGTTCTTTTTTTATGTGTCTATAATACTATTGTTGCTAACATTGTTGATTGGATTAAACCTGAATGAAGCCAGCAGGTGGTTAAAATTGCCCGGTGGTTTGACGTTTCAAACCTCTGATTTTGCAAAAATCGTGCTGATTGTCTTTCTGGCAAGGCGTCTGTCAAAACGAAAAGGAGAGATAAAAAACTTCAAATCTGCATTTCATATTATCATGTTTCCTGTGCTGGCGGTTTGTGCCCTGATCTTTCCGGCAGATTTTTCTACAGCCTTGATCGTTTTTGCTGCAGCGCTTATTATGATGTTCATTGCACGTGTTCAGTGGAAATATATTTTTAGCCTTGTGGGAATTGCTGTTGCCGCAGGTTGTTTGTTTATGATGACAGCCATGCTGTTCCCTGAAAATAACCGTGTGGAAACATGGAAAGCCAGGGTAGAAGGGTTTGTGTCAGGTGATGATGAGAGTAATTTTCAGGCTGACCATGCCAGAATTGCCATCGCATCAGGGGGGATAATACCCAATGGACCCGGGCAATCTGTGCAACGTAATATTTTGCCTCATCCATATTCGGATTTTATTTACGCCATTATTGTTGAAGAATATGGCATTTTGCTCGGTGGTCTTTTGATTCCGCTTATGTACCTGATATTTTTTAACAGGTCAATTAAAATTGTCAGAAAATGCAAAGGCAGCTTTTCAGCCTTAATGGTGGCTGGATTAAGTTCCTTACTGGTTATTCAGGCATTTGTGAATATGCTGGTGGCTGTCAATTTATTACCGGTTACAGGCCAGACATTACCATTTGTTAGTATGGGAGGGACATCAATGGTATTTATAGGGATAGCTTTCGGTCTTATTTTGTCGGTCAGCCGGATCATTCAGGAAGAAGAAATAAAGCGCGAACTGAATGCACAAACAAGTAATGATTCAGAAGGGGGTGATGATGAAGCATAAAATAATCATAAGCGGAGGAGGTACAGGTGGCCATATTTATCCGGCCATCAGTATTGCTAATGCCATCAGGGAAATTAATCCTGATACGGAAATTTTGTTTGTCGGTGCTGAGGGACGTATGGAAATGGAAAAAGTGCCGGCAGCAGGATATGATATCATTGGTTTGCCTGTAATCGGCCTGCAAAGAAAACTTTCTTATAAATTATTTACCTTTGCCTCGAAATTAATTAGAAGCCTGGTGAAATCAGGGAAGATCATCAAATCTTTTTCACCTGATGTTGTTGTGGGTGTCGGGGGATATGCCAGCGGGCCGCTTTTGCGTAAAGCCACTAAAAAGGGGATCCCGTGTTTGATTCAGGAGCAAAATTCTTTTCCGGGCATTACCAATAAAATGCTGGCCAAATCGGTGCAGAAAATTTGTGTGGCATATCACGGGATGGATAAATGGTTTCCAAAAGATAAAATTGTGTTTACCGGAAATCCCGTACGCCAGGATATTACCAAAATCAAACCAAAAGCAAAAGAAGCTGTTGATTATTTTGGTCTCGTGGCGGATAAACCGGTAGTGCTTGCCGTGGGTGGCAGTCAGGGGGCAAGAACCATCAACCGGGCTCTGGCAAAAGATTGTGAAAAATTTCAGGCTGCAGGTATTCAGTTGCTGTGGCAAACTGGCAAATATGGGGTGCAATTAGCCAAAGAAGCCATCACACCCGGCATCAAAAATGTGAAATCTTTTGAATTTATTTATAAAATGGATTATGCCTTTTCGGTGGCAGATGTGGTGATATCAAGAGCCGGGGCAGGGACCATTTCCGAATTATGCCTTGTCCAAAAACCTTCTGTGCTGGTGCCATCTCCAAATGTGGCTGAAGATCATCAATATAAAAATGCCCTGGCACTGGCCGAAAAAAATGCCGCTGAACTGGTAAAAGATGATGAAGCAGAAGAGATACTTGCAGATGTAGCCATCGCTCTTGTTAAAGATGACAATAAGCAACATGTGTTTGCTGAAAATATCAAACAATTTGCAAAGCCTCAGGCTGCAAACCAAATTGCTAATGAAGTGTTGAAATTAATAAAATGATGACCAAAATGCCTGAACATATAAACAATGTATATTTTATCGGTGCCGGTGGAATTGGAATGAGCGCTCTGGCGAGATATTTTGTGCAGCAGGGTAAGTTTGTTGCCGGGTATGATCGTACACCTTCCCGGTTAACCCTTCAACTTGAAGAGGAAGGCGTGATACTGCATTATGAGGATAATGCCGGGCAGATTCCTCAAAAAATCAGGGAAGATAAAAACAGCTTGATTGTTTTTACACCCGCTATCCCGGATACAAACAATGAAAAACAATATTTTTTGACATCCGGGCATAAATTAATGAAAAGGGCAGAGGTGCTGGGGTGGTTAAGCCGGTTGCACCCAACCATTGCAGTTGCCGGAACCCATGGCAAAACCACTGTTTCAACCATGCTGGCGCATCTTTTACAGTACGGAAACAATAAAGCGCATGCTTTTTTGGGTGGCATTAGCCTGAATTACAACACAAATTATATCAGTGGTGATGAAAACGGCCCCATGGTGGTTGAAGCAGATGAGTTTGACAGGTCGTTTTTGCAGCTTTCGCCTCAGGCCAGTATCATAACAATGGTGGATGCTGATCACCTTGATATTTATAATGATAAAAACGGTTTGGAAACGGCTTTCAATACCTTTGCGTCCAACACAAAAAATATTTTATTACACCGTCATGATGCCGGCTTGCTGACAGAGAATAAAATCAAATATACCTATGACCTGATCAATGAAAATGCTGATTTTTATGTGGACAGGTACCGGCAGGAAGGCTTGTATTATCATTTTAACCTCAAAACCCCTGATGGATTGATCCAGAACTTAAGCATGGGTGTACCGGGCATGCTTAACCTCGAAAATATGGTGGCGGCACTGGCAATGGCATATCTTAATGGAATGAGTGAGAGCAACCTGCGTGAGGCTGTCAAAAGTTTCAGGGGCATTAAACGGCGCTTTGAAATTATACTGAATAAGCCGGATGTGATTTTTATTGATGATTATGCACATCATCCCGAAGAGTTAAAACGTACCATTGAAACCGTGAAAAAATTGTTCCCCGGGAAAAAAGTTACCGGTATTTTTCAGCCGCATTTGTATTCACGTACCCGTGATTTTGCCGGTGGTTTTGCGTCGAGCCTTGAATTGCTCGACAAATGTTTTATCTTACCGGTTTATCCGGCAAGGGAACTGCCTATGCCCGGTGTTGACTCTGGCTTGATCATGAAAAAAATGCATCACAAAAATGTTAGACTTATCACAAAAGATGAATTGACAAACCACATTAAAGCAGAACGCCCTGAAATTTTGCTGACATTGGGTGCCGGTGATATTGACAGATTGGTTGAACCATTAAAATATATATTGCGTGAATAAATGGACTGACATATGGGATGTACTGAAATGGGTGCTGTTGTTTGGATACATCATTGTAATGATGGGTTTTGTGAAACGTGAGCACAAAGCCAATACATGCCCGTCTGTTAATTATGTGATTGATGA
>JBNJGX010000037.1:10867-14648 GCA_051748025.1 Bacteroidota bacterium | reverse complement strand
TGAGCTATGCCGAAATGCAGCCAAAATTATGAAAATTTATGCCTTGCATATTATTCATTAAATTTGTTTCTTGAAAGAAAAGAATTAATAGAAGGCCCCTACAGTTAATGTGTGTTTTCGAATCATTAAATTATTGCCCTAAAACAATATTTTTGAATGTTTAATGTTTGTGGTGTTAATGTATGGTTTATAATTTTTTTTCTGTATGTTATTAATGCTGATTCATTAGCAAAAACAAACATATTTCGCAAAACATGCTAAAATTATTGTTAATAAGTAATTATTCATGTTTTGTGTCTGAATAAAATTATTATATTTGATATGAATATAAAACAAAGATTATTTAAAAAGATTTTTTAATGAAATATGATGATGCAGCAATCCAGGAAGTGCTTCAAAAATACTTTGGTTTTGATCGTTTCAAAGGATTGCAAAAAGAAGTGATTAATGCTCTCCTGGCGGGAAATGACTGTTTTGTGCTTATGCCTACCGGTGGCGGAAAATCATTATGCTATCAATTGCCGGCACTTGTAAGTGATGGAACAGCCATTATTATATCTCCCCTTATTGCTTTGATGAAAAACCAGGTAGATGCCATGCGGGGATTTAGTTCTGATTCCGGAATTGCCCATTTTTTGAATTCTTCGCTTACAAAAACAGAAATTCAGAAAGTGAAAGACGATGTTTTAAGTAAACGTACAAAATTGCTTTATGTGGCACCGGAATCCCTCGGGAAGGAAGAAAATGTAGAGTTTTTAAAACAGGTAAAAATCTCATTTTATGCCATAGATGAGGCCCATTGTATATCTGAATGGGGCCATGATTTCAGACCTGAATACAGGCGCATTCGCCCTATAGTAAATAATTTGAGTAATTCTCCGATTATCGCACTGACAGCCACAGCGACACCAAAAGTACAGGATGATATCCAAAAAAATCTGGACATGCTGGATGCCAAAGTATTCAAATCTTCATTCCGGCGTGAAAACCTGTATTATGAAGTCAGGGATAAACACAATGCAACCCGTGATTTGATTAAGTTTATTAAAGAGAACCAGGGCAAGTCTGGTATTGTGTATTGCCTGAGCCGGAAAAAAGTCGAAGAGCTCGCTGAGACCTTGCAGGTTAACGGTATCAATGCTATGGCTTACCATGCCGGTATGGATTCCATGACACGCACAGGAACCCAGGATAAATTCCTCATGGAAGAGATTGATGTCATTGTGGCTACCATTGCATTTGGAATGGGTATAGATAAACCTGATGTGAGGTTTGTTATCCATTATGATATTCCCAAAAGCCTTGAATCATATTACCAGGAAACCGGACGTGCCGGAAGGGATGGCGGTGAAGGTAAATGCATTTGTTTTTATAGCTATAAGGATATCCAAAAACTGGAAAAATTTATGCAGGGCAAACCTGTTGCCGAACAGGAAATTGGTAAACAACTGCTCTTGGAAACAGTGGCATATGCAGAATCTAGTATCTGCAGGGTAAGGCAATTGCTCAATTATTTTGGAGAGGAAATGAAAGAAGATTGTGGCAATTGTGATAACTGCCTTTACCCAAAAGAAAAGTTTGAAGGAAAAGAATACATGGAAATTGCCCTTGATGCTGTGCTAACAGTAAAAGAAAGGTTTAAATCAGAACACCTTGCTAATGTGCTGGCCGGAAACACCAATGCGGCTGTTTATGCATACAAACATGATAAAATCGATATTTTCGGGATGGGTAAAGATCACGATGCCAAATTCTGGAACGCTGTTTTCAGGCAGGCATTGATTGCACATTTGTTAAAAAAAGACATTGAAAATTACGGTTTGCTGAAGTTCACAGATAAAGGCAGGGAGTTTTTGGAAAACCCCTATAGCTTTACACTCATCAAAAACCATGATTATGACAAGGCAGAATCAGATGGTGAAATGGGGGGATACGGTGGTTCCAGTGCATCTGATCAGGTGTTGTTCTCGATGCTGAAAGACCAGCGTAAAATCATGGCCAAACGGTTAGACCTGCCTCCATACGTTATTTTCAGCGATCCTTCATTACAGGAAATGGCAACACAATATCCTGTTACCCAGGATGAATTAATTCGGATCTCTGGCGTGGGTGCCGGTAAGGCCAAAAAATACGGTAAAGTCTTCCTCGAAATTATTGAAAAACATGTAGAGGAAAATAACATTGACCGGCCTCAGGATATGGTGGTGAAATCTGTGGTGAAAAAATCCGGCAACAAAGTATATATCATCAAAAGCATTGACAAAAAAATGCCGCTTAATGATATTGCTGATGCCACCGGACTGACAATGCTTGACCTGATTGATGAAATTGAAGCCATTATTAACTCCGGAACAAAAATCAATATTGATTATTACCTTAATGAAATTATGGATGAGGATCGGATTGAAGACCTGTATGACTATTTTCTTGAAGACTCAGAAACCGGTACTGTTGAAGAAGCCCTCGAAGAATTCGAAAATGAGGATTACAGCGAAGAAGAAATCCGGCTTGTGCGTATTAAATTTATCTCTGCCGAAGGAAATTAATGTCTGTACATAAAAAAGTCGGAAGTCGGAAGTCCGAAGTCGGAAGTTCAACGTTAGAAGAACAGCTCATAACTCCCGTTTTCAGACTTCAGACTTCCAAATAATTTCTAACTGGCTGTAATCATCTGCGCAGCTTTAAAGTTTAACCGTACGTCCTTTCCATAAAGCTTTGGTATAATAGCCTATAAGCGTGGTTATAAGTGTCCAGAAAGGATACAATGCACTAAAAACAATGGTGTCCGTTAATCTGAACGTGACATTGTATTTTGTTGATACAAGATACATCAATAAATGATCATACAGTATCTTGAATAACCAAAGAAAAAGCAAGATCAGCAATGCCTGGTTGACAATTAAAACAGGAATGCTTATTAAAAATCCCATTTGGATTATTCCGAAAATAATCATGGTTAATTTACTGCTGCCAAAACGGTAATGCCTGGTTTTACTCATCCATCGTGAACGCTGTTGTATTAACATTTTCCATGATTCTGAAGCCCTGGTATAAACAAGTGCAGCCTGATCAACATTGAAAACAATGTGATTTTTGTTTGATTTCAAAGTTTCCATCAAAAAGATGTCATCACCTGAGCTAATGTTTGTGTTGAAAGGATCCTGCAAACTGTTTAACACGTTCCGCCTGATTACCATGTTGGCAGCATTGCTTAACACTGGTATTCCAAGGCCTGCTGTACCCATTGTTACGGCCAGCAAACTGAGTGATTCAACAGATTGTAACCGTCCCACAACGGATTTCCCGGTATGGATAACAGGCCCCAGCAATAAATCTGACTGATTATTTTTGGCTTGTGTGATCATGCATTTTACCCAGTTTGAAGACATCCTGCAATCGGCATCTGTGGTAAGGATGTATGGATTATTACTGTTTTCAATTCCGGTAAGAAGTGCCGCTTTTTTGCCTTCTTTGTCAGGGGTGAGTGGCAATAAACTGGCATTCAGGTTGTGTTTTTTTATGGCATCATTGATGATTTTTCCTCCCCCATCTGTGGAATGATCATCAATAAATAAAATGTGAAAATGTGACGACGGATAGGTTTGATTTAACAAGTCATGTAACAGCTTATGTAAATTGTTTGCTTCATTACGGAATGGAATAATGACATCTGTGTGCACAGATTCAGTATCTGCTTTTTCTTTGTTTTGATAATAAAGTTTAATAATGCCTGATGCTAACATGCTCACAAAAGCAGTATAAACCAGAATTAATGCCAACA
>JBNJGX010000037.1:0-10767 GCA_051748025.1 Bacteroidota bacterium | reverse complement strand
GTTCCGGGTTTCGTGCCATCGTTCCATATTTGGAATTTCTCCATTGGAATTTGGATATTATTTGTTATTTGATGTTTGTTATTTGTAATTTATTTTGAACTTTGGATTTTGGATTTGCTGCCTCGCAGGCAGGTTAGGGCTTTGTCCATTCAAGCATTTGATAATTTGTTTTGTGCATGCCTGTTTTTTCATATACCTGAATGGCGTTTTGATTGCTTTTGTCAACATACAGGCGTATGCCCTTATAATCAATGTTGTTTTCCACGATATTTTTCAGATAAGCATACATTGCCCGGTAAACGCCTTGTTTCCGGTATTCCGGTAACACATAAACCGATTGCAGCCATATAAAATAACCGGCTCGCCAGTCACTCCATTCAGGTGTTACCATAAAGCAGCCAAGTAATTTTTTGTCTTTTTCTGCAACAAAATACCTGGCTTTTTGAATATCGTTTATTACAGCCCTGATGCCATATTCAACGGTTTTTTTGTCCAGTTCTGTGTTTTCTGTTTCCTGCGCCATAGCCATTTGGAATGCAACGAGGTCTTTGATGTCAGTTTGAATTGCCGGTCGTATTTTCATGATTAAGTATTTTTTGGTTCAACAAAAATAAAGCGCCTGCAAGGGCAACAAATAGAACATTAATAATCCACAACAAAACCGATGCCGAAATTACTGTGCTTATTTGCAGTGTGAAAGGCATGAAAAAAATCCCGGTCAAACTGCCCCGCAAACCTGGCTCTCCCAGTGTGAACACCGGCAGCATGCTCATTAGAAAATATACATTGGCTGCCGCTACAAACACATGGTGGAAATAAATATCCAGGCCAAACATATGGCAAATTAAATAAAACTGCCCGATAAAAACAGCATATCTGACAACACTAAATGTTAACAGGTAAAACAAATCTTTCTTTTTTACATCCCTCAGGTGATGCAATTTTTCCTTGTATTTTTTCAGAAATTGAATCCGAATCAACAGTTTATAAATCCAGGAAAGGTTGAAATACAGCACTATAAGTAGGATGGCGGTGAGCACAGATAATATGGTGGCAAAATGAAATTTATCTGTTATCATTTGTCCATCAGACCAGGTGATTAAAAAAAACAAAAGCGCAGGAATGCCGGCAATTAGTGTTGTGGAAAATTGTGCATAACTTCCTATTAAGCTGAGTACAGTGCCTTCAACCCTGTTTTCATGTTGCAGATACAGAATGCGTCCGGCAAACTCTCCCGTTCGATTTGGTGTGAATAGGCCTATACTGACCCCACTCATGACAGAACGAAATGCTTTGAACCAACTGAAAGGTTGCAGGCGTTTTGCCAGGAACTGCCATTTGCCTGCTTCTATGCCCCAGTTTATCAGCATCATGGCAAAAATGATGAACAGAAAATGACCGTTATTTGAAAAAGCTTGTTTTACAGCTTCCCACACCTGATGAATGTCCTGTGAATGTTTAACCTGGAAATAAACCAGAAGATAAGCTCCGACAACAATCAGAATCTTAATCAGGAGGTCTGTGGTTTTGCGTGTCAGCATGCATTAAAGCTGCTTTCGGTTAATTAGAGGCAGTCCGATAACAGATATCAGGCCAAGCACAATCAGCATAAATGTTTGCAGGCTATGCACAACAAGAGCAAAAAGCCTGGCATCACCTTCCATAACACCAAAAATGATCAAGGTTTGTATGGTCATAAAATGCCATGCTCCCATGCCGTTGGGAGAAGGGGCTACCATGCCGAAACTGCCGGCAACAAAAACGACCAGCATCGATAGCATATGAATCGATGATATATTGTCGAAAGCGGGCAGACATAAATACAGCATGAAATAATAAGCGACAAAAATCATTATCGACAGGAAGACATATCGCCAGGTGTGTTTTAAGCGGGTGATGGTTTTGATGCCGGAAACAAAATTCCGGATAAAGTCTCCGGTTTTTCTGAAAAGGCTGTATTTATCCAGACGGCCTTTAGCTATATGATACATGGCAATCAGAATGACAACAGAAGCAAGGATAAATATTATCCAAAAAACGGGGGAAAACAGGAAACTGACATTTTCTTTGAACTCCGGATTATCCATTATGAACCCTGTAATTTCACTGCCCCTTGCAATAAGTGCGATGGCCGTAAGTATTATAAGCATCAGAAAATCTGTACCCCTTTCGGTTACCATGGTTCCCAGCACTTTTGAAAAAGGAAGTTTATCATATTTTGAGACAATACCGCTGCGGGTAACTTCCCCAAGCCTGGGAATTGCCAGGTTAACAAAATACATGCTCATGACTGCAAAAAAAGTGTTCAGAAATCTGGGATTATAATTGCCCATGGATTGCAGCAATTGATTCCAGCGTAGTGCCCTTAAAATATGGCTTAACAAAGCAACCAACATGGCCGGAACAAACCATATCCAGTTGATGTTTTTCATCTTATCAAAAAATTCCCCAAAGTCCTGATCCTTGTAAACCAGCCAGAACAGGAATATCCCAATCGCGATGAATACAATGAATTTTAAAATATTTGATAATTTTTTATTCATTATTGTTGATATCAGGTACAAATATAGAGATTATTTCCAATCTATTTTGTACATTTCGGCGGTATATTATATTAAAATTATAATGGTAAAACCGAAAAAACATTTAGGACAGCATTTTCTCACCAATCCACATACAGCAGAGAGGGTATGTGATGCTTTGCAGAACCGGCACAAATATCCTGTGATTGAAATCGGACCGGGGAAAGGGGTGCTTACCGGTATGTTGATGCGTTCTCACAATGATTTTTTTGCTGTCGAAACCGATGAGGAAGCAGTTGACCATTTGAATGATTTGTTCCCGCAGATTGACAACCGGCTGATTAAAAAAGATTTCCTGGCCCTGGATTTAACCAAAATTGCATCCGGAAAACTGTGTATCATAAGTAATTTGCCATACAATATTTCAAGCCCTGTGATGTTTAAAGTGTTGGAATCCCGCAACCTGGTTGATGAGGCTGTGTTTATGATGCAACGTGAGGTTGCAAGGCGAATAGTATCTCCCCATGGAACTAAAGTTTACGGTATTTTGAGTGTGTTGATACAGGCATATTATGATGTGGAATACCTTTTTACAGTAAACGAAGGTGCTTTTTTCCCCCCACCAAACGTAAAATCCGGTGTTATCCGCCTTGTCAGGAATACAGAGAAAGACCAGCCCGATGATTACAAATTTTTCAAACAAATTGTAAAAGCAGCCTTCAATCAACGCCGCAAAACCTTACGCAATTCCCTGAAAAGCATATTGTCAACTTTCCCGGTGCAAGATGCCGCATGGCTGAGTTTGAGGCCGGAGCAATGCAGTGTGCAGGATTTTATTGATATTGCACGGGAACTTGGTAAAAGATGAAATATCAATCGTGATTTCTTTGGTGATATAAGAGGCACAAAACAGGGGGTGGCCATACTATGCTCAAAACATGGGATGCATCAACCACAGCTGGCTCCGGGGGTCGGAATGGCAGGCTTCTGGTGAGAGGAAGGGAAAGCGAGCGAAGAGGCATAAAAGTTGAATTGGTGTTAAGCCCCTTTCCCATAACGCTAAAGATGTCATTTATTTTGACCCCAGAGAATAGAGTATATAAGTAAATACAATAATTTGATTATTGCTTAAATGCTTTAATATATCCTGTTTATATGATTAATAGATATGTAACCAGATATTCATTTTAAACGAATCATACTAAATATTGTGTATGTTTGTGTTTCAGGTGAATGAAGGGTTTATTGAGCTCCCTTTTTTATATTCTTTAATTCAGAGTAAAATTTCTTCTCATAATCCGGTAAAAGTCCTATTTGAAGCCTTGATGTATAACATTTTAGAATATCATCAATTTTTGAGACCCTCCCTGAACTTTTATAATGGTCTGCAAGGTATTTAAGTGATTTGAAATATGAATAAAGCACCAGTCCAGATACCCTTGGCTGATTAGTCTCAATTATGGTGTTGTAGTCCCTGATTACATTTCCGGAAATCATTTTTTCCAGACTTTCAACATTGTACTGCCATTGATTGGAACCTGTATCAAAAGGCATAAGTTTATCCACAAGACCGTATTTTTGTACATTATTATGAATTCCGGGCATAATGTTCTTGGCGATGCCTGATTGAATAAATACTGGTCTTTGCCAATTGTTAGATTCAATTAAGGATAAAATAATGGCTGTTTCACAACTGAGGTAGCTTCTGCCGCCTTGTAAGTCTGGAGATATTGTCCAGTCCATCTTATGATTGGTATCAAGTCCGTATTTAATATTTAATTCTGCGGGCACATTAATATTTACCGTGAGAGTATCCCATTTGTAAGGATGCATATCCATTATTTGTTCTTCGGTTAAATCAATTTTAATATTTCTTCTTGATTCTCCGTTTTTAAGGTCAAGAATATAATATGGCCTGTTAAGAAAGCCCCATGCTATAACTGTTATATCATTTCTGTAGTTTTTACATACCTGGAGATATCTGCAAAGATTAAAGGTAAAATCTCCCATTGTAATAAAGATGCCATCCGGTTCAACCTGAGAAAGCATTGTTTTTGCAAACTCCTCTGCCCATGGCGGAAAACCGCCAATATCTGCCGCTTTTTGATAAAAGTGTTTTATTTTTCCATAATCCCTGGTTCTTATAGCCTGAGATATTGCTGCTCCGCATTCTGCAGTGTAAAAGTATTGTGCGTTTCCGTAATCAGGGTCAATTTTAAGGGCTTTTTCAAGATAATGAAAAACAGTATCCGAATATGCTGAATTGTATCCGGCTAATGGTCTGCTGTCATATGCATTGTAATGGTAATAATATCCCAGGTAATAGTAAATTTCTTTGTCATTGGGGTTGTTATTCAAGGCTTTATGGAGCAGCTTAATTGCTTTGGGATAGTTTTGATTATCAGCAGCCTTAATGGCTTTGTCTTTTAATCCATCTGACTGGCTAAAAACAGGGCAGGATATTAAAATTGCAATCAGGCAAATTATAAATCTTGTCTTTTTTTTATGCATATATTTAGTAATTTAAGTTTCGCACATAAGTGGAATTATTTATTATTCTGTTGTTAAAAACACAAAATGCCAATAAACCAAAAGTTTAGTTCAAACAAGCCTTACTTCCATTTCCAGTTCAATCCCGAATTTAAAAAGTATGTCTTTTCTGATTTGTTCTGCCAGCGACATAATATCAGCCGGTGAAGCCATGCCATAATTTACCAGCACAAGGGCTTGTTTCGGATGCACACCGGCATCTCCAACGCGGTATGCTTTCCATCCGGCTTTATCAATCATCCAGGCTGCAGATATTTTTACCAACCCTTCACCAGCGGGGTATGCTTTTACATCAGGATATTGTTCTTTGATAAAATCGTATTGTGCTTTCTGCACCACCGGGTTTTTAAAAAAACTGCCTGCATTCCCAATAACATTAGGGTCAGGAAGTTTTTGTTCCCTGATATCAATCACGGTATCGCGTATGGCTTTTTGTGTGATGTCTTTGCCTTTCAATTTTTCTGCCAGTTGACCGTAAGAAACATTAAATGCCGGTTTTTTACTAAGCCGGAACCAGACATGTGAAATGTACACTTTTCCCCGGAGTTCATGTTTAAATATTGAATCCCTGTAATCAAACTGGCAGGCTTCTGCCGGAATTTCAAAATCTTCACCTGTGTCCAGGTAAATGCCTTTTACCAGTTCTGTATAATCTTTAACTTCTACCCCGTATGCTCCGATGTTTTGAATGGGTGCTGCTCCAACCTGACCGGGAATAAGTGATAAATTTTCCAGGCCATGGTATCCCTTTTCCACTGTCCATTTTACAAATTCATCCCAGTCGTAACCGGCACTAACTTCCAGAACAATATCTGTTTCGTTTTCTTCAATAACGTTGATGTTTTTTTCCACCGGATGCAGGATCAGTCCGGCAAAATTTTCCCGGAACAGAATATTTGTTCCCCCGCCAAGGATAAGGAGATTTTCTGTTTGAAGGTCCCCGTTAATAATGGCATCTCTTAATGTTTCTTCGTTATCTATGGTATCATAATAACGTGTTTTTACATTAAAATGAAAACTGTTGTAATCTTTCAGTGGAAAATCCGTTTGCATAAAGAATTTATTATTTTTAACAAATATAGGAAATTATAACTAATCAGACATGGACGTTTATGTAAATAATGGTTAATAACGGTTAAAATAGGTTGCTGTTAAAATCGGTTGCTTATGTGTCCCCCACACGAGACGAGAGGGTTTAGGTGTTAGGTTTTAGGTGTTAGGTTTCGACAATTCCTAAATCCTAACACCTAAAACCTAACACCTAAACCCTACTTAATAGTAACCATTTTTAACTGATTAATTATATCTTGTTTTATGTTAGAAATTTAAGAAATTTGTTTAAAAATTATCCCGTGAAAAAGATTTTCATCACTGTAACCAATGATCTGGAAACGGATCAGCGCATGCATAAAACAGCGATCACCCTTTCTGAAAACGGGTTTGTTGTCTGTTTGACAGGGCGAAAATTGCCGAATTCAAAACAAATTAACCGTCCCTATCAAACAAAGCGGTTCAGGTTTTTATTTAATCACGGTTTTTTGTTCTATGCCTGTTACAATATCCGCCTGTTTTGGTTTTTGTTGTTTACCAAATGGGACATTGTGTTGTCTTGCGACATGGACAGCCTGCCGGCAGGGTATATTTCATCAAAAATACGTGGCAAAAGTGTGGTTTTCGATAGCCATGAATTGTTTTCAGAAGTCCCGGAAGTACAGGACAGAAAATTCGTAAAATCTGTATGGCGGGGGCTTGAAAACTTTTTTATACCGCGCCTGAAACATGTTTATACGGTTTCTGAACACATTGCATCATACTACAATAATAAATATGGGATATCTGCACAAGTGATACGTAACCTGCCGGAAATATCATCAACTCCGGAAGGGAAAATACCTGAAAACATCAGCAAACCTTTTGTTTTGTATCAGGGCGCACTTAATACAGGCAGGGGAATTGAAAAACTTATGGATGCCATGGCAGATTTGCCCCGGCTCAATTTTGTTATTGCAGGTAGTGGTCCGCTGAAAAAACATTTACACCAAAAGCGTGATTCACTTGATTACAAAAACCGGATCCATTTAACGGGGAGGTTGGATTTTAAAGACCTGGCTGCTCTCACAAAACAGGCGTGGCTGGGTGTAAGCCTGGAAGAAGACAAAGGCCTGAATTACAGGTTTGCTTTACCCAATAAATTGTTTGATTATTTAAAAGCGGGGGTTCCGGTTTTGGTAAGTGATTTGCCGGAAATGAGAGCTTTTGTGGAGAAAACCCGGACAGGTGATTGGGTCTCACCGGATGCTGATGCCAAAACACTTTCAGATAAAATCAACACTATCTGGAAAGCGGATGAAGCGTATAAACGATACGCTGAAAATGCAAAATCAGCCATAAAAAAATACAACTGGGAACAAGAATCACTCAAACAACTTGAGATCTTCAGATCCATCTGAAAATTTTCCGAAGTTTATCTGAGAGATTTCTGTTCCTTCGCCGGAAATTTTGCCATCTTCAATAACCAGGGTTGGCTCCGGGTAATCTTTTATCAGGCTGTAATTGTGTGTCACCATTAGTACAGCCCGGCCTGTATCCCTGATTTTGCGCAGGATGTCAATGATCTGTCCCCCTGATTCGGGATCCAGGTTGCCAGTTGGTTCATCGGCCAGGATAATTTCAGGGTCATTAAGCAGGGCACGGGCAATCACCACTCGCTGTTGTTCACCACCGGAAAGACTCAACGGCATTTTATCTTTACTGGCCACCATATCAACTTTATCAAGCACTTCATCAATCCTTCTGTCTATATCCCTTTTGTTTTTCCAGCCGGTAGCTTTCAAAACGAACAACAGGTTTTTATACACATTACGGTCAATGAGCAGTTGAAAATCCTGGAATACAATGCCGAGTTTCCGCCGCAATTGAGGCACCTGGCTCTTTTTTAGTTTCATTAAATCAAAGCCTGCCACATTCGCTTCTCCTGCTTGCACAGGAATATCAGCATACAAAGCTTTGAGCAGGGATGTTTTGCCACATCCCACTTTGCCGATAAGGTAATAAAAATCCCCATTATGGATTTCAAGGTTTACATCATTCAAAATGTTCTTGTCTCCCTGGTTTATCTCTGCATGCACCAGTCTGATTATATTTTTTGATGATTTGCCGTTTTTTTCCATGCAATAATATTGTTATTAAAAAAGTTAATACTTTGAACATGTACAAAGTTATGATTATTATTTTGATTGTCTTAATCTTTAAAACATTAGAAATAAACAACCCATTGTTAATTAAATCCTGAAAGCCACCCTTGTGGTAGTTTTAATTATCTGTAATTTTATAATTTAATTTAAATTATCATATTTAATATCAGATGAATATGCCTTATACATATCGAAAATACAGCACAATTCTATGCTTTCTGCTGATAATCCTGTTTTCAGGTGTGCCCGTTTTAGCCCAGCAGACCCTGCATTATGATAACCGGCAGGCTGATTTTAATGCAGCCATGGAATTGTATGAACAGAAAAAATACAGCGCTGCTCAAAAAGCCTTTAATGAATTTGCTGTACGCGGCAGTCATGACGATGCACTGCTCAGGGAAGATGCCAAATATTATGCAGCCATGTGTGCCATGAAACTGCATAACAGGGATGTCCAATACCTGATTGAAACCTTTATTTTTGAGCATCCGGAAAATCCCAGAATCAATCAAGCCAGCTTTCAGCTTGCCAATCATTACTATGATGAGAAAAAATTTGGCGCAGCAATAAAATGGTATGACAAAGTGGATAAACTGAGTTTGCCCCATGAACAGTTAAGCGAATACTTTTTTAAAACAGGATTTTGTCATTATGCAAGAAAAGAGTATAACAAGGCTGACAAGGCATTTTATGAAATAAAGGATGTTGAAGATTTTTATGGTCCGCTTGCCAAATATTATTACAGCCATATTAAATATCTGAAGAAACAGTATCAAACCGCACTTGAGGGTTTTGAAGATTTGAGTGAACATGCCCTGTTTGTGAAAATTGTGCCTTTTTACATAACGCAAATATACCTTTTGCAGGAAAAATATGATGAGATCATTGAATATGCACCGCCGCTGCTCGAAAAAATCGAAAGTGAACGTACGGCTGAAATAGCAAGAATAATTGCCGAAGCATATTACCAAAACAAAAATTATTCAAAAGCGTTGGAATATTTTAAAAAATATGAAAACAATGTTGACGAGATTAATGATGTGGAGTATTACCAAATCGGGTTTACCTATTACCGTACTAAGGATTACAAAAACGCTGCATCATATTTGCAGGAAGTAATCGGTGTTGAAGATTCCCTGACACAAAATGCGGCTTATCATATCGGTATGTGTTATGTCAACCTGGGAAATAAAAACAAAGCCAAAACGGCTTTTGGTATCGCCACACAAAATGATTTTGATGAAGAAATCAGTGAGGATGCTTTGTTTAATTACGCCAAGTTGTGTTTTGAACTGGATTATTCCCCTTTCAATGAAGCCATTAATTCATTTCAGCGATTTATTGACAATTATCCTGAATCAGCAAGAATAGATGATGCATATGATTACTTATTACAAGCTGTTCTGAGTACAAAAAATTACGAAGAAGCTTTAAAAATAATCAAAGATATACCCAATCCAACACCGGAAATTCACGAAGCCCATCAGCGATTAGCATATTTCAGGGCTATGGAATATTTTGCTGATATGGATATGGAAAATGCCATTGAATATCTTGACAAATCCCTGGAATATAAAAAATATAGCTCTAAATTCAGGGCGCTTGCCTATTACTGGAAAGCCGATGCGCTTTACAGACAGAAAAAATATGATGCCGTTATTGAGCTGTTGAATACATTTCTAAGAACAAAAGGGACAATCGGCCTTGAAGAGTACGGAAAAGCCCACTATAACATCGCTTATGCTTATTTCAAACAAAAAAATTACAAAGAAGCCGGGATATGGTTCAGAAAATATGAAGATCATATAGGTGAAGATGATGCATCTAAAATGCTTTGTGATGCATGGAACAGAACCGGTGATTGTTATTTTGTTAATTCTCAGTTTGCTTCTGCCCTGGATTATTATGATAAAACAACTAAGTCGTGCAGCTATGATGCTGATTATGCATATTACCAAAAAGCACTATCACAAGGCAGATTGAAACAATATAAACCCAAGATTCAAAGCCTTGTGGCAATGCAACAACAATATCCCGAAACGACATACAAAAGCAGCGCTTTCTACGAAATAGCACGAACATACCATTCGAACATTGAAAATGCAGACTCTGCCATTTATTATTACAACAAGTATGTTGAGAAATATCCCCGTGGCGTAAAAATGAAATCAACACTTTCTGCCCTGGCAAACCTGTATTACAACAAAAACCAACTCAACAAATCCCTTGACACATACAAAGACATTGTGGCTAAATTTCCGGGCACAAATGAGGCTGTAAACGCACTTGAAATGATAAAAAATATTTCTGTGGAAATGAATAACCCGGATTTTTATGTGGATTATATCGAAGAAGAGGGCATAGACACAGACATTTCTGATTTTGAGAAAGATTCATTGAAGTTTAAATCTGCTGAGAAACTGTACAGAAATAATGAAATTCCCCGGGCTATTAAAGCTTTTGAATCATACCTGGAAAGCTATCCAAATGGTACATACAGC
>JBNJGX010000036.1:3817-14656 GCA_051748025.1 Bacteroidota bacterium | reverse complement strand
TTAAGCACACCAGCGCCAATGATACTACTACGGTGGAAAAGTAGGTCGCCGCCTTTTTTTTAAAGCCTTTCGCAAAAGCGGAAGGCTTTTTTTTTGTATCTTAGCTGATTATGAAAAATATCATAACATACGCATTGTTGTTTTTGTTGTATTCATCTGTTACACAGGCTCAGCATGAGGGAATTGAACGTCATTTCAGCAATTGGAACCTGAAATATTCCCCTGATAGTATTGATTCACATTATGCTCAAGATACCCTTTTAAAATCTTTTCACCTCTATGAAAATATTTATAAACAATCAATTCATGGTGGAATGCTTGCCGGTAACAACGGACAGGCCTTTTTAGCTTATGATTATTTTGCCCGTCCCGCCTTGCCCGGTTTTATTTTCAGAAAACCCTTCACAACATATTTCAGCAATTCTCATGATATGGTATATTTCGATGCCCGGAAACCTTTTACCATTTTTGGATTCAATTCTGGCCCCAATGGATATGAAGATGTTAAAGGCACATTTACCATCAATGCAAACCCGTTTTTGAATGCCGGATTACAATATCATTCGGTAAAGACAGAAGGCAGCTTCGTTAATTCCGGTTCAAAAAACAAGGATTTTAAATTGTGGCAAAGCTATACAGGGAAACGTTATCAAAACCATTTTAACCTTGTTATCAATAATCAATCAGCTCAGGAATTTGGCGGAATTGTTTCTGACACTGCTTATGCTAATGGAACACGGGTTGATAATCTTACTGTAAACCTTACAGAAGCCTCCTCTGAACAAAAAAATCAAAGTTTGTATTTTGCTCATGAATACAGGATTGGTAACATGAGCAGAGATACAATTTACCGCGAAGAAGATACGGTATTACAATTACATTATCACGGAAATATCAGCATTTACCAGGACATTCACTTTGAACGCAACTGGCGGATATACAGAGATATCCCTGGTGGTTTTTATGATGATATATACAGGGATTCTGCAGCTACTTATGATTCTGTTGCATTAATGAAAGGGACACATCAGGCCGGATTGCAGTTTTTTGGTAACAAAGACAGTATTCAGACTTACCGGGCATTTGCCGGTATCATGAGCGAAGCCAAACGTTTTCATTTGCCATCAGGCTATGAAGTGATCCAAAACCACTTCATGAAATTGTATGTTAAGGATAACAGTCACAACAGCATCAATTACAGTGCAGAAGCAAAATATGGTTTGGCAGGACGCCGCCAATCAGATTTTCACTCCAACCTGCAATTTGCATGGATGCCTGATAGCCTGCAACAATTTATTATTTCAAACACAATCAGGCACGAAACTGCCAATTATTTCTATGAAAATTATGCATCAAATCATTTTCAGTGGGAACAAAGTTTTATCAATGAAAAAACAGCAAAAACCTGTGTAAAATACAACAACAAAAAATACCATTTCAACCTGCGGATAAACCATGCCTATTTGCAGGATCCAGTTTATATCAATGCTGACGGCATCCCTGCGCAATATAATACCAACGGAAATACATATAATTTTGGGATAGGCAAAACATTTTATGCCGGTGCATTCGGGTTAAAAACTGATGTTATTTATCAGCAATCCAGCCTTGATTCAGTTATACGGCTTCCTGAGATATTGGGATATGCCGGCCTGTTTTTTGAAAGTGATTTGTTTGATCATCATATGCGATTTCGTACCGGTGTTGACGGCAGATATATCAGTAATTACAAATCCTGCACATACATTCCTGCCACTGGTTTTTTTGTGCCGGCAACCAATAAAACACTGGCGGAAGATTTGATGCTTGATGCATATTTAAGCTTTAAAGTGAAACGTTTCAGGGCTTTTATACGTTATAATAACATAAGCGGTAATTTTTTGCATGATGCTTCATGGTCAATGTTGCATTATCCTGCACGGCCGTCAGCATTAAGCTTCGGGTTTACCTGGGAGTTTTATGATTAAAATAAGGAGATGAAAAAATACAGATACATAAATGTTATTTTGATTCTTACATTGTTTTTCCTTGCAGTGGTTTTCGGTCGTTGTGAACTAAGCACCAAGGAAAAACAATCTGATGAAGGTGTTCAGTCTCAGGTTGTTGATTTTCAGGATATAAAAAAACGTGGTGTGCTATATGCCAATGTCAGTACAAATTCAACTGATTATTTTGTATATCGCGGTAAACCCATGGGTTTTCAGTTTGAACTTTTACAAAAATTTACTGAAAAATATGATTTAAAACTGGAAATTGTTGTTGAGAACGATCTGATAAAATGCAGGGAATACCTCAAAAACCGGGATGTTGATATTATAGCTCAAAGCCTGACAGTTACACCAGAGCGGAAAAAATCTTTACATTTCACCGAGCCGATAGCTCAAACACGACAAGTACTTGTACAACGCAAAGACAACCCGAATGACAGTGTTGCATTTATTCGTAATCAACTGGACCTTGCAGGCAAAACCATTCACATCCAAAAAGGAGGCGCAGCATACAGCAGGTTGGTTAACCTTCAGGAGGAAATTGCTGATACAATACACATAGTTGAAAATGATAGCCTTGAAATGGAAGAGCTTATCCGTTTGGTATCAAACGGCACGATTGATTATACAGTATGTGATGAAAATGTTGCTATCATTAATGATGTTTACTATCGCAACATTGACATTAAAACCCCGGTAAGTTTCCCTCAAAACCTGGCATGGGCGATACGTAAAGAATCTAAAAACCTGTCTGACAGCATAAACACATGGTTGAAGGCATACAAAAAAACCAGTGAATATAAATATCTGTATCACAAATATTTTAAAAGCACAAGGGCAAAAACAACACGTTCCAGCGTTTTTTATTCTGGTGAAGCCGGCCGCATATCGGAATACGATGCATACATAAAAGAAGCCAGCGAAATAATTGACTGGGACTGGAGGCTGCTGGCTTCTCTCATATTCCAGGAATCAAGGTTTAATCCGAATGCTGTTTCATGGGCAGGGGCTTTTGGTATCATGCAACTTATGCCAAACACCGCTGATTTTCTGGGTGTGTCAAAATATTCATCGGTACCGGAACAAATTTATGCTGGTGTCAGATACATCAAATACCTTGATAATAAATTCCCCGAATCAATTGATGATCCGATGGACAGAAAGAAGTTTATTCTGGCTTCTTATAATATCGGTCCCGGCCACATTTTCGACGCCATGCGATTAGCTGAAAAATACGGCAGAAATCCCAACAAATGGGATGGCCATGTAAGGTATTTTTTACTGCATAAATCCAACCCCATTTATTATGAAGATGAAGTTGTAAAACATGGTTATTGTAGCGGGAATCAGCCGGTACGTTATGCAGAAGAAATTATTGACAGGTATGAGCATTATTTAAATGTTATCCCGTTGAGTTAAGTGAATCTTTCAGGACAACGGCCGGGGTGATTTCAATGTTACTTTTATTACCAGCACGGTCAATGATATAAAACCGCAATTTAATGGTGTCACCTTCATAGGGTGGATCAAAGTTAATTTCACTCACAATAATTTTACCTTTCAGGGTAGGGTTATTGGCAGTGGTTTCAAAATAAGGGATACGGTATTCATAAGGAATAGTGAGTTCTACCTCGTTGTAAACACCTTCCTCTTTTTTCAAAAGGTCAATAAAAACATTTTTGTTGGTATCTTCAGTGGCCGTATCATTTACTGATTCATGTCCTATATCTCCATCGCCATCAACAAAATTCATCTTCAATGTTCCGCTCAGAATGTGATTGTCCAAAGCATCAATGGTATCTTTGATTAAAAAAGATTTATACTCAATTTCAGGTTCAGGCGGATATTCTTCAATCTCATAACACCCACTTATAATGCTTGTCACAAACAAAATAATACCATATGTACAAATCTTTTTCATCACAAGTGTAAAGATAAAAAATTAATCAGACATAGGGATGTTTTTTTACCGAAAAGAAGCCAAACTGTTATTTCTCCCGGGTGAGACAGCTTCTTTTGTTTATTATCATATAATATCACAACAACGAACAAAGCTGTTACTTGATTTTTTCACCCTGAATGGTTACCATAACTGATATTTTTATGAATTCTTATTTTTATGGATTAATCTTATTTATATCTTTGATGTCAGAACAAAAACACAAACATATGAGTATCAAAGGAACTGAAACTGAAAAAAACCTGCTGAAAGCTTTTGCAGGTGAATCACAAGCCAGAAACCGTTATACACTGGCAGCGAAACAAGCCCAAAAAGAAGGGTATGAACAAATTGCCGGTATATTCCTGGAAACTGCTGAACAGGAACGTCAACATGCTAAGCGTTTCTTTTCTTTTCTCGAAGGCGGGGAAGTTGAAATAACAGCCTCATATCCGGCCGGAAAAACCGGGACGACCGCTGAAAATTTAAAATCTGCGGCAGATGGTGAAAATGAAGAATGGTCTGAATTGTATCCGGAATTTTCAGAAGTGGCTAAAAAAGAAGGCTTTAAGGACGTGGCAACCGCATTTAAAATGATTGCCAAAGCTGAAGTAACCCATGAGAAGCGTTTTCTGAAACTTCTTGATAATCTCGAAAATGACAGGTTATTTGAACGTGATGAACCGGTAAAATGGTATTGCCGTAAATGCGGGTATATCCACGAAAGCAAAAAAGCCCTCAATAAATGTCCGAGTTGCCTGCACCCCAAAGCATATTTTGAAATATACAATGAGGTGAAATAGCATTATCAGAGCCTGTCTTTATTGTTTAGTGGTTTTATCCATAAAGCCGAATATTTAGCTATATTGAATAATGGTATCTGATCAGTCGGAAGACCGAAGACCGAAGACCGGAGTCGGGGGTTGGATCTGCAATGTTAATTAATTTTCTCTTTAAAATGTATGCTTTACTTCCGACTCCGGTCTCCGGTCTTCCGACTTAGGACTACCATAATGTTCGAAAATTAATTGATGCCGTACAATTTTTTATTATGTTTGTGTATAATTAAAAAAATATCACTTATTATGAAAAAAATTTATCTTTTATCCGGACTCATTCTTCTATTCCTTGTTAAAACTTCTTTTGCAGGTGAAGTTCCTGTTTCAAAAGCAAAACAAGTGGCTTTGAATTATTACAACCATTTTTCTGATTATCGTGCTACTGCAAAGGTAACCGAGACAATGGAAATTATAGAAAATGGTGAGCTTGTTTACTATGTTTTTAATTTTTCAACGGGTGGCTACATGATCATTTCCGCTGAAGATGAGGTGAGGCCAGTTTTGAGTTATTCATTTAAAGGAAAATTCATTAAGGATGACCCTGATATACCGGACAATTATGCATATTTTTTAAATAATTATAAACAACAAATCCTTGAAGTAAAAAGGCAGCAATTGAAGGGTGATAATTCGGTTGAAGAAATGTGGAATAATTATTATACCGGCTCAATTAATACTTCCCGGGACATTCAGGATGTCACTCCGCTGCTTGATGATGAAGGTATTGCCTGGGACCAGGGATGCTATTACAATGCTGATTGTCCTGAGGATGCCAATGGTCAGTGTAATCATGTACCCACAGGATGTGTAGCCACAGCCATGGCACAAATAATGAGGTATCACAGTTGGCCTGATCATGGTACCGGTTCTCATTCTTATACCGATTCCAATTATGGTGAACAAAGTGCCGATTTCGGCTCATCTACTTATGACTGGGCCAGCATGCCGGGGTCTGTTACAAGCAACAACGCTGAAGTTGCCAAAATTATGTATCACTGCGGTGTGGCTGTAGAAATGAATTATAATCCCGGTGGTTCAGGGGCATATGTATATGGTTATGTGAAAGAAAGTTTTGTTAATTACTTTAATTACAATAGTGAAGCCCTTTATGGTTACAGGGAGAATTATACCGATGCAAACTGGAAAGATATGCTATACAGCGACCTGGACAATGGCTGGCCGGTTTTTTACAGTGGCACAGACGAAGATGGTGCTTCCGGACATGCTTTTGTGTGTGATGGATATCAGGGAGCAGATGAATTCCATTTTAACTGGGGATGGAGTGGTAATTATAACAGTTATAATACCCTTGATAATTTAGTGCCTGGCGGAACAGGTACCGGTGGAGGTTCCGGTGATTTCTCCTATAATCATGAGGCCGTTTTCCGGGTACATCCCTTGTTTGGATTGACTTCCGTTTTTTCCGCCAGCCCTACTGCCCTGTATGTGGATAATGCCGTATCATTTTCTGATGGATCTTATGGTGATCCAAATTCCTGGTCATGGCAATTTGGAGATGGGGGCACTTCTGGCACACAGCATCCTTCTTATACCTATGATGCTGCAGGACTGTATGATGTGACACTTGAAGTGGGTGATGGTACGGACACCGATACCCAAACCAAGACAGATTATATTAAAGTTGTCCCTCAAGATGCCGGGTTCTCAATGGATTTTGAAGATTGTGTGGATTATTCTACAGACTTTTTTCCATGGTCTGAAGTGGATGGAGACCTGGCCAATACATTTGGCAGCAGTGATTGTGATTTTCCCGGAGAATCAAGCCCAATGTCATACCAGGCGTTCAATCCATCAGATGCAGGCTTTACGCTTGCTTCTGCCCACAGTGGTGAGCGTGTTGGCATGGCCATTTGTCCGGCAGATGGGAGTCAAAGTGATGACTGGCTTATTTCAGAACACCTGCAAATGGGTACCGGTTCATCTCTATCCTTGTGGGTATTAAGCCCGAAAACCGGTACATGGGGCAATAATGAATACGAAGTGCTCGTATCTACAACAGGCAATAGCCCCGCTGACTTTACTGTAATTTCAGGGGCATCTCCGGTTGAAGCGCCTGATACATGGACTGAGCATACATATGACCTTTCGGATTATGATGATGAAAGTATATACATTGCCATACACAGTGTTTCAACTGACATGTTCATGTTTTGGGTAGATGATATTGCCATAAATACATCGGGCGGAAGTACCGGTTTAACTGCTGATTTTTATGCTGACAATACTTCAGTCAACATAGGAGAAACGGTAAATTTCACTGATAATTCTACAGGAACACCCACTTCATGGGACTGGTCTTTTGGAGATGGCCAAACATCTGTAGCAGAAAACCCATCACATACCTATGATACAGAAGGTGTTTATACCGTAGAGCTAACAGTTTCTGACGGCAATTCATCAAGTACTGAAACCAAAACGGATTACATTGTTGTGGATGACGGTCCGATCGGGAACTGGATCGAACAAGCTACCGGTTTCTCAACACAGTACAGAGGCATCAGTTATATTTCAATTGTTGATGCCAATACAGTATGGGCACTGGCTTTTGATGGCTCCGGTAATGAAGAGAATGTCCAGGAATTCACCAAAACCACAGATGGCGGTGATACATGGACTCCCGGTACCATTGACCTTGGTGATCCTGATCTGGAAATAGCAATGATCACTGCGGCTGATGCCAATAATGCCTGGGTTGTTGCTTATCCAACAGGAACAGGACAAACAGGGGGGATCTGGAAAACATCAGACGGCGGCTCCACATGGACGCGGCAAAATTCTGCCTCTTACAATGATGCAAGCTCATTCTCCAATGTTGTTTATTTCTGGGATGCCAACAATGGCTTTTGTCAGGGTGATCCAATAAACGGAGAATTCGAATTATATACAACGACAGATGGCGGTGCAAACTGGAATGCTGTGCCGGGTGAAAATATCCCGGATCCCATTTCAGGTGAATACGGATATACCAGCCAGATTGAAGTGACAGGTGATAATGTCTGGTTTACAACCAACAATGGAAGGATCTATCATTCCCCCGACAGGGGTTATAATTTTGATGTGTATCAATCACCTTTGAGTGATTTTGGCGGAGAAACAGAAGGCGGTAATATTTCCTTCAAAGATGGCAATACAGGTTTAATTGTTGACAACAATTCGAATGTGTATAAAACCACCAATGGTGGCGCTGACTGGACAGAGCTTACAACCAACGGAACTGTTTACCCGCTTGGCCTGGCCTGGGTGCCGGATACTGATCTGATCTTTACAACAGGTGCCGCTGAAGGGGCTTCCGGATCATCTTTCAGTCAGGACGGAGGCACTTCATGGAATATCATTGACAGTGAGCAGCATCTTTATGTTGATTTTATTGATCCACAAACCGGCTGGTCTGGATGGTTTAATACCGATGCCTCCAATGATGGTATATGGAAATGGAATTCAACAATAACAGATATCACAGAGGAAAATGATACACAGGGACAAATCTCTGTTTATCCAAATCCGGTAAATGATCATCTGACCATAAACTTCAACAATATTCCTCAGGAAACAGACATCAGACTTGTCAATCTGCTGGGTAAATTAATGCTGAAAAAAGAATTTTCCAGACCAGCATCAGACAATGTTTCATTTAACATTGAATCACTACCAACCGGTGTTTATATTATGATAATCAATTATGACGGGAATATTGAGAAGAAAAAGATTATAAAACATTGATCTGTTTTTCGTGATCTGTTATCTCCGGTTTATATGGTTTAAGTCATTGATAAATGCTTCCACCTGTTGATCTGAGCCGGCCCATGACAAAACCAGCCGTATGCAGGAATCTGTATCGGTGGTTTTTTCCCACACATAAAAGCCAAAATCCTGCTCCAGGGTTTTGATAACATGATCCGGTAAAATGGGAAATATCTGGTTGGATTCCGGGACGTAGCAAAAATTGAATCCTGCCGCTGCAATACCGTTACTTAATTTTGCTGCCAGCAGGTTGGCGTATTCGGCAAGGTCGAAATAGAGGTTATTTTCAAACATACTTATGAATTGAATCCCGAGGAACCTGCCTTTGGCAAGCAATGCCCCTTTTTGCTTGAGGTGGTATCGAAAAAATGGTTTCAGGCTATCGTTGACAATGACCAGGGCTTCGCCCATCATAAACCCGTTTTTGGTGCCGCCGACATAAAAAGCATCTGCCAGGGAAGCGAGTTCCGGCAGCGAGATGTCATTGACCGGGGATGTCATTGCCATACCAAGGCGGGCACCGTCAATGTACAACAGCAGATTGTGTTTGTCGCAGGTTTCGCGTATGGCATGCAATTCTTTCTTTGTATATACGGTTCCGGCTTCTGTGGTGTTGGAAATGAACACCATTTTCGGGTGCACCATGTGTTCAAAAAAATGTTCAGCCACCACGTTTTCAATGTTTTCGGGACTTAATTTTCCGTCTTTTGTAGGTACTTCGTTGATTTTATGCCCAGTGGATTCCACGGCACCGGCTTCATGTGTGGAAATATGTGCCATGTCGGTGGCGATGACTGATTCATGTGGGCGCAATGCAGCCGATATCATCACCATGTTGGTTTGTGTCCCGCTGGTAAGGAAATGTACATCAGCCGACGGTTTACCAATGAGATTTTTCAGGATGTCCCCTGCTTTTTCACAATATTCATCTTCACCATATCCAGCACATTGCCCGTGATTGGAATTTTTTATGGCTTCTATGATAGCGGGATGACAACCTTCGCTGTAATCATTCCTGAAACTGTATTTCATTGCGCTGTGTTTTGTTTGGCGCTAAGATAAAAAAAATAATTAAAATAAATGTCAAATAAACTTGACAAAATGAAATGTATTCATTACATTTGTGCCGTAACCAAATTTGATAAGTTATGAATTCTCGATTTTTATTTTCGCACAAATTTAAAATTGCAGGCTTTATACTTTTGTTGCCTGCGCTTTTAGGGGTTTTATTTTTCTTTTTGAATTATGAACCTGCTTTTTTTGACTGGCGTGTTTTTGCCATTGCAGATTTGGGTTTCAATAATGATGTGTTTTTTGGTATTATTGAAAACAACGTTACCAATGAGCTGGCCGGTATTTTGCTGATTGTTTCATTGGTGTTTATTGCCTTTTCCCGGGAGAAACAGGAAGATGAATACATATCAAAAATAAGGCTGGAATCTCTGCTGTGGGCTACGTACATCAATTACGGTATTTTGGTATTATCGCTGATGTTTTTGTACAATTTTGCCTTTCTCTGGGTGATGATTTTCAACATGTTCACGTTGCTGATCATATTTATTGTACGGTATTACATTATGCTGAATAAAATGAAAAGGGAAATGAAAAATGAAGAATAATATAAAAGTAGAACGGGCAAAGCATGATATGACGCAGGCGCGCCTGGCAGAGCTTGTCAATGTCAGCCGGCAAACCATCAATGCTGTGGAAAAGGGAAAATACAATTTATCGACGGTATTGGCATTGAAAATGGCTAAAGTTTTCAATACATCCGTTGATGAGATTTTTGAGCTGGAAGAGGATGACCTGGAAAAGCGCTGATTTGCAGGTTTGAGCCTTTGCGATTATTCAATGCAATGATTTAAAAGATGCACACTACAAATCGTCCAGGTTGACATCAATGCATTTGGGATTGTCTTCAATATCACCAAATTCGAGATGAGCAGCGGCACCTTGCATAAGGGGATGTGCTTTCAGTGCCGGCAAGATAGCTTTGAAAAGGGTTTCGGCGTTTTTGCCATACATGTACAAAAAGCCGTCGCTGTTGTCCATTGCCAGTTCGTGGCCGTCATAAAAACCAAGGCGGTTGTTTTCAATGATCAAGGTGAGCCGTTTTTCAAATTCATGCACTGCATCCAGCTCATCCAGGCCATAATAAAAGTGAATGATGACGGCGTGATTGTATTTTTCCCAATCGGACATAACTTGTATGGTTTTGTTTTCTCACATGTAGAAAAAAATGTAAAATTTTCATAATCCCGCCCATCTCTCTATCTCCCCATCGTTTTTTCTCCCCATCGTGCCATCGTGC
>JBNJGX010000036.1:0-3717 GCA_051748025.1 Bacteroidota bacterium | reverse complement strand
GTTTTGTTTTCTCACATGTAGAAAAAAATGTAAAATTTTCATAATCCCGCCCATCTCTCTATCTCCCCATCGTTTTTTCTCCCCATCGTGCCATCGTGCTATCGTGCTATCGTGCCATCGTGCCATCGTTCCATCGTGCAGTCGTGCTATCCCCTCTCTCCATCTCTCTGTCACACCCTCTCTCAATCACTCCGTCACTCCATCTCCCCAATCTCGCTGTCCCTTACGCGTGAGGGCGGAGGCACCTGCCTGCCGACAGGCAGGGTTAGCCTGCTGCAGATGAGCCTTACAGCCTGTTGCTGTGACAGAGCGACAAGCGGAGCTCCTGCTCACAGCATACCAGGCTGAAGGCGAAGCAAAGCAGCTAATAGCCGGAGACCGACCCTTATTCTTCTATTATTCGCTTAGCGAGTTAGCGAATAATAGAAGAAATAAGGGGCACGCCCAGGTAAAAATAACAAATAACAATTTTCAAATAAATTCCAAAAAGCAAAGAAAACCTATAACACTTATCCTATGACCAATGACCAATGACCAATGACCAATGACCAATGACCAATGACCAGTTAAATAAAACCCGCATTTTGCAAGCCCCAGGTGCAGAAAAATGGGTTGGTTGAATTATCCCGAAGCAATTCGGGAGACCAACTCACCAGTGACCATCCCCTTACTCTTCCTTAAACAATTTCGAATATTTTGTCTTCTTGTTCTCTGTCCAGTGGTATTTTCCGAGGAACCATTGCACCATGCTTTTGGGCAGCAATTTCTCCAGACTTCTGTGCAGCACAATGTCATATTTGCGGTGGAAATTTACCCAGCAGGCATTGCAGTCATGCAGGTGCTTCTTGTGTTTTTTGACAGTTTCTTTCTTATTGATGATGTTGTGAAGTGATTCATTATGCAGATTGCCGAGAATGATTTCTTTAAACTGGCAAATCGGGATATCGCCGTTGGGATAAATAACGATGCTGTCAGTAATGCTGCGGCATGGGAAATGGAGCTTGTTTTCCCTGAACTTGGTAAAGAGATACATAAAATCATAGTTTTCACTAAAATCTTTGACATAACCGGGAATATCTTCTGCTTTATAATTCAGGGTATCAGAGGTGTTTGCATCAGAACGGGTTTCAAAATATTCCATGGTGTTGTATATGCCGATGCGCATGTCAATCCGGTGTTTTTTACACACATCTGCCACATGTTTCATGTCGTCAAAAGTATTAAACGGGGTCAGGGTGAACATCACAGAAACCGGCAGTTCATCTTTCAGGGTTTCAATAATTTTGATGATGTTATCATAAATATCAGTTTGCCGCATTTCTTTAATTGTCTCCCGTGTACCGTCCATAGAAATATAAAGGCGAACAGGTTTGTATTGCCTGGAATATTTTATCACGGTATCAGCATCGCGGCCATTTGTAAGCAACTCAAAATATTTATGATGCTTTGACAAGTATTTTAAAATGTCTTCGGCTTCGGGATGCAAGATAAACTCACCACCTTCAAGACCTATCAGTGTGTTTTTACTGACAACCGGGGAATTAATGATTTCTTTGATCTTATCCAACCCTAAGTCCTGTTTAGGTTTTTTCGCCCAAATAAAACAGTGGCGGCATTTGGAGTTGCACCTGTCGGTAGAATATAACATGATGGTGCTGAGTTTTTTATGCCTTGGAAACAGGGTGTTGTTTGCAAACCGCAGCCCGCGTTTCAGATAATCTTTGGTTGTGTACATATCTATTTACTCATTTTATCCATCAATTCATAAACCGGCACCATAGAATCAAGGGTACTTATGTTTTCTTCGTCTTTTTCACACACATCCAGGAAAGCCTGAATTTCATTAAAATATCCGGCAGCATACAAGTCATTGTGATCACGCACCGGCAAAAAATTGTTTTTTTCATACAGGAAATGTTCTGAGATTACCGGCGCTTTGACTTTTTCAAGTGGGACATTCATAATGCTTTTGGGTTTATCAATGTATTTGAGCTGATTTACACCTTTGGCTTCAAATATATGTTTTTCGGTGTTGACCATCATGTTTTCTTTGCCGCGGGCCCACCAGAAATCGGTTGACAGTTCAAGTCTGCCTGTGACGTTATCGGGGTGACTGAGTTCAAGCAGCCAGGTTTGTACCCCTTTTCCGGATTCGATTTTTTTCAGGTATTCGATTTTTGCCGGTCCGAAAATATAAACGGCCAGATCCAGCGGGTGAATAAACAGGTCTGTCAGCGCATCACCTTCCGGGTAATTGCCTGCGGTGTATTCGAGTTTATAATAATTGACATGTTTTGATTTTACTTTGTTGCGGATGATCTGGTAAACAGGGGCAAAGCGTTTTTGAAGGCCAACCAGTGCACTGCCGTTGCTGTTTTGTTCAATGTCGCGTAATTCCCGTAATTCTTTGAGTGTTTTACAGGGTGGTTTTTCAATAAACACATGTTTGCCGGCCTGTAATATCTGTTTTGCCAGATCGAAATGGGCATCCGGATGGGCTGAAACCAATACGCCGGTAATGCTTTTATCTTTTAATACTTTATCAGGATTTGATGTGCCTTTGATATGGCTGAAATTTTCATTGATGGTTTTTGATGTTGTTTCTGTTTTTGTCAGAATATATTTCAGGTCTGCTTTCAGATAATCAAGTACCGGATACAGATTGTTGACAGAGTGATTGCCAATGCCGGCAAAGGCATATTTGCCCTTGTATTGTTTTGTTATAAATTTATTTTTCCTGATACGTTTGTATTTATTTATCACTGATTGCATAAAGTTATGTAATTTTTGGTTTGACAATCTGTTTCCGTTTTTATTTAAAGGCTGCTAACTTAAGGGGCCTGTTAATAATTCTTTTCTTTCAAGAAACAAATGTAATGAATAAGATGCAATGGACAAATTTTTCTGAATTGCCATAGCTATTTAGAGTCTGTCTATAAAGTACAGCTTGTATAGATAAAAGTCGGAAGACGGAAGACGGAAGTCCGAAGATATCACATTAATTAATTTTCACTTTAAAAGTGTATGCTTTACTTCGGTCTTCGGTCTTCGGACTCCGGACTGATTATTCTCCATTATTCAATTATAGAAAAATGTTCAACTTTATGGAAGAACACTGACTCTATGGACAAACACTATTTAGAGTCTGTCTATAAAGTACAGCTTATATAATTAAAAGTCAGAAGTCCGGAGTCGGAAGTCGGAAGATATCATGTTAATTAGTATTTACTTTAAAATTGTATGCTTTACTTCGGACTTCCGACCCTTCGATGCTTCGACGCAGCTCACTTCGGCAGAGCCAAGCTCACTTGAGCTCTGCCGAGAGCAGCCAAAATTATGAAAATCATATTGAACATCAATCGGCATTATACAGAAATACAGGTCGTTAATGCATATTAAAATTTGCACAAAATTTGTTCCCGTAGGGTTTTTCAGCGTTATTCATAAATAATGAAAAACGCTGAAAATCTTGATGCGAAAGAATTATCACAAGTCTCCTTAATAAAAATATTGTCTTGTTGTTATTGTAACATCAGAGAAATAATAAAAGCATTAACAAATCTTATCTGACCCCATACATAAATAAAAGAGGAATAAATCATGGATGTCTTCTTTTTTATAATTGAATATCAGCATAGCCGAAATAACGAAAGCATTGTGTTGATCAAATAATTGATATATTTCATTTTGGTTGTCAATGCTGTCGATAAGTTGACA
>JBNJGX010000035.1:0-14782 GCA_051748025.1 Bacteroidota bacterium | reverse complement strand
TGACGGCCATTAAAGATGCCCTCACTTCCCCGTTGCTTAATGATAATGACATCAAAGGGGCAAAAAATATCCTTCTCAACCTTACGTATGGTAAAGATGAGATTAAAATGGATGAAATCAGTGAAATTACCGCTTACATCGAAGAATCTGTCGGAGATACCTCAAATATAATATGGGGAACAGGTATGGACGAAAGCCTCGGGGATGAAATAAATGTGACCATCATTGCTACAGGTTTTGAAATTGCCAGCGGTTTGTATGAAAGTCAGAAAACCAAGCGCGTGCATGTTGAAGAGGAAGAAAAAGTGGAAACCGTTTCTCCCGATGAAAGTCCCGGGGAATCTAAACAGGGAAAACTGAATTTTCCTGACCCCGAAGATGATGATGCAGATTATCAAACTGATTCCGCTGATTTTTCCCATCTGAAAAACCTGGATGAGATACATGATGACGATCAATTGACAGATTTTGAACAAAACCCTGCTTACAAACGTTCAAAAAAATACCGAAACCAGTCTGACAATAAAAACGGAGGAAATCATTATGACACTGAAAGATAAAATTATTAATGACATGAAAGAGGCAATGCGCGACAAAGACAAGATACGTCTCGCTGCATTGCGTTCGGTAAAATCTGCTTTGATGCTCATGGAAACTGATGCGTCCGGGAAAAAAATTGAACCTGAAGATGAAATGAAATTGTTGCAAAAACAGGTTAAGCAAAGAAAAGACACAGCCGGAGTTTATCAACAACAAAACAGGGAGGATTTGGCAGAAATTGAGTTGGCAGAGGCACGGGTGATTGAATCTTACCTGCCTGAATCTTTATCTGATGAAGAAATTGATGCTGAAGTACGTAACATCATTGAAGAAACCAATGCATCGGGAATGAAAGACATGGGTAAAGTTATGGGTATTGCAAACAAAAAGCTTGCAGGCCGTGCTGAAAGCAAAACCATTGCAGATAAAGTAAAACAGGTATTGTCCTGATTCAGAAATTCAACTTGTCGTAAAATTTGCACAAAATTTGGGATTTTGAGTTTGGGATTTTAGGCGCGATAACAAGTCCTGAAAAGCCTGCCTGCTGCAGGCAGGCAATCATATCAAGTTTTTAGCAAAATTAAACAACATGTTAGTAAAAGTTTCTTCCTAAACGCCTGATCACCCAAGTGCCGAAATCCGTTGCAGTTTGGAAAGGTTGAGCACTTTGATGCGCCGGCCGTCAAGGCTGATTACTTTCTCATTGCCAAAGGTGCTGAGTGTGCGGATGGCATTGCTTGTGGTCATATTCGATAAATTTGCCAGGTCTTCCCTCGATAAATATGCTTTTATGGTTTGATTGTCTTCTTCAAACCCGTAAGTTTCAATCAGGAATAACAATGATTCGGCGAGGCGGCCGCGTATATGCTTTTGGGTCAGGCTAACTGTTCGTGTATTTGATAAACCAAGCTCTGTTGCCATCATTTCCAGTATTTTTATGCTGATCTGGGGATTGGTTTCCATGATTTTAAACAGGTCACGCCTGTCAATCGAACATACGATGGAATCTTCGATGGCAATGGCTGAGGCCAGGTAATTTTGTTTTGCAAAGAGGGCGCGGTAACCAATGAATCCGCCCGGTTTGGCCAAACGTACTATTTGCTCCCTGCCGCCGACACCTTCTTTGAAAATCTTAACTTTGCCTTCTATCAGGCAGATGAGTGCATTAGGATGCCCGCCTTCTTTAAAAATAAGTTCCCCTTTTTTTGCATGATGACAAGTGTGATGATTAAACAATATATCCTTCTCAGCATCAGTGAGGTCAGAAAAAACGGAGTGTTTGTTTTTTAATATCTCACAATAAAATTTATCGTTATACATGGCGCAATTTTTTTGATGATTCAAAAATAATAATTTTTCTCACATTTCCTTGTTTTTTATCATATTATCCTGTTATTTTGTTGATAATATTAGGTATGAAAAATATTTATTTTGTATTAAATGAATATTTATTGTATCTTGCATTGAAATAATAAAGAAAATAAGTGTATAACTAAAAATTTAAAAATTATGATTATGAAAAAATTTACATTATTTATGAGCTTAATGCTCATTACCGGAATGATCTTTGGACAAGTTCTGACACAGCAAAAGACCAAAGATTTTGTAAAAGCAAAAGGTGATCCTGTGGAATATGGAAAAGACCTTACCATTATTTGGGAAGACGATTTTTCAGATGATAGCTTATGGGAGACCGCCTATGATGAAGATAACCCCAATGACGGGCCGTGGGTGATTGATACCGTTGGTCCTTCAGGTTCTTATTCTGAAGGTATGGGCCCTATTGAATCAACCACTGCAGACAATGGGTTTGCCATGTATGATTCAGATGCCATCGGTAATGATGCATCGGGCAGTCAGGATTCCAAACTTATTTATCACACTTCCATTGACTGTAGTGCCTATGAGTCCGTGGCTGTTTCATTTGAATCTTATTACCGTAAGTTTAATGGAAATTGTTATATCGAAGTTAGTACTGATAGTTCAACATGGGAGCAGTATCAAGTTCATGAGGGAATTGAAACAAATTCAGCAACTGACAATCCGGCAATTGTTACAGTAAACATTACTGATTTTGCAGCCAGTGAATCTGAAGTGTATTTCCGTTTCCGGTATATAGGTGAATGGGATTATGCATGGATGGTTGATGATATTAAATTCTTTGAAGCACCTGATTATGACCTTCATTTGATGGATGCACGTGTGAACTTTTTCCAGTATCCACACTATGTTGACCCATCCCAATATCCGCTGGGTGATTATTATGGATACAGCGGTTTCTTTGGAAAAATACCACAAAATCAAATACAAAACGAAAATGCGTTGATTGTATTTGATGGGGTTGTTAAAAACATTGGTACAATTGAAGCAGATCCAACACTTGAAATTACCGTAACCCATCCTGATCTTGGTGAAGTGTTTAATAATACAGCAACACTTGGCACACCCCTTTCAACTGAGGAAAAAGATACCATTGATATCACAGATACAGAACTGAATATGCCCAATGCATTGCTTGGAACTTATACCTGGGCTTTTGAGACCTATGATGATACCATTACGGATGAAAACCCTGCTAATAATACCATTTCATACGAAACTGAAGTTACCACAAACTATTATTCTCATAACTCAGGAAACGTTACCGGTAGCTGGAGTACTGAAAATTATCAGGACGGAGGTGAGGATGGTGACATGATCGGCGTTGTCTATCCTTTCTTTGAGCCCGATACAATTTCAGACGTAAATGTGTTTATTTCTTCTATGACAGATGTTGGTACCAGTTTTGTTGTTAAACTGTTGACATGGGATTCGGAAGGCCAGGAATGGGTAGAAGAAATGAGCTCCCCCGTTTATAATATTTCAGATGAAGAACAAACCGGAGCAATGTTCGAAGCAACCCTGCCCGGTGATGGCTTCCCTGTTGAAGTGCCTGAAGATTTTGCTGAAATATTGGTTGCTGTTGAATATTATTATGGAGGAGAGGGGAGTAGTTTCAGGCTTGGTACTGATGGCTCTGTGCCAACCAGTGGACATGAAACATGGATGTATTTCATGAGTGAAACTCAATGGTATTATTATGGTGGTGATCATGTGCCTGTCATTGATATTGGCAAATACGACGATAATGCTGTTGATGTGAATGAATATGATGATTTCAGTGTTTATCCGAATCCAACAACTGGCATTGTTTCAATTGACAATGTTCAGGGCGCTACGATTGAAGTTTATAACATGATTGGAAAACGTGTGCGCATTATTCAGAATGCTGATTTCAATAACCAAATTGATCTTAGTGGTATGTCGGAAGGTACTTATCTTGTACGCATAACATCTGACAAAGGTGTTGGTGTCAGGAAAATTAACCTTATTAAGTAAATCTTGATTTAATAATATTGTAAAAAAGAGCTGTCTTTCAGGCAGCTCTTTTTTTGTTCGCCCGGCATGAGCGATAATTATGGGTTCAGAGTCCCGAAAGCACTTTGACAATATGAAGGGTTAGTTAAAGGCAAGGGTGTCCACCGCAAGTGGAATTTGAAGGAAGTCAGCGGCAAAATCCCGGTCTGACAAAAAAACTGCATATTAGGTCTAAAGTTGTCGGATGAGTTTGCCAAACAAAACAAAGTCCGATACTGTCCTATGCATTCAAGATAGATGCAGCAGATATATGGGAAGCAAGTTAATGCTCTTGTCCTGGGAGGTCACACGGATATGAGGAGACAGCAGAGGAATCATTGTCGCAACAGGTACGTGAGGTCAACCGAGGTTATAGTACCGTAATACGAAATATATGGGAAGGGCTGACTTAATAAGAAAGTAGTAAAAGAAATTTCCCAGATGAAGAAACGAAAGCAAAAAACCTTTGATTCCAAAAAGACCTGACCATAGAATAATAGAATGGTATCCGAAGGCTAAGTGGGATGGCAGACTTATTACAGGGATAGCTGAAACAACGCTGTCATCAAAGATCAGTCGAAGTATGGGATGTTGGAGTATATCCTTTCCCCGCAGAACCATAATTGGTCTTACCAGAAGGTAAAGAAAAACAAGGGTTTAGAGGGTGTTGACAAGATGAAATTCGAATCCTTAAAGGATTATCTTGTTGAACGCAAGAAAACACTAATACAAACCATATTAAGGGGGAATAATGTCCCAATCCAGCCTGCAGGGTACTCATATCTTAATTGAAGTTCCTGGTAGTTAGGAATCCCGCCAGTTGTTGACAGGGGAATCCAACCAACCATTTACCAGGGAATCAGCCTGGTTTAGAGACACAATCTCTCGAAGAATAGTTATGGATTTAGGCCAAATTGGATGAGTTCAATTCTTTAAAATGGCAGATATTAATACCGCTTTTCAGGATAGATATGTGTTATCTGCGCAGGTTGCGAATGGTGATATGAAAACAATGGAAACGAATCAGATCTAAACTTGCCAACCTAACTAGCATAGGGATACCTAAATCCAAAGCCTGGGATTAGGTGAAAACAAGGAAAAGTTATTGGCATACTGTTAAGAGCTTTGTCCTCAGCAAAACCATTACCATTGTATATCTCAGAAAAGCCGATTATATCTCCCTGTCGGTTTATTATCGATTGGTTAGAGTTAGATATTAGGGACATGTCGTATACTGAATGGTACGTACGGTGGAATGAGAAGCCGGAAAATAAAACAGGAGGAAACTATTTTATTTTTATCCTATTCGATCTTGTATTATTAAATTATTTTATTATATTGCAGGATATAAATCATTGACTGGTTTCTTTTGGACTGGATTATTTCATACCGATATGTGTTCAATCGTGTAATTTTAGTTCGCTAACGCTTCTAAAAATTACATTGAACATCATCGGTATAATACTGTTATTCAATCTGTTGGAATTAGCAATAAACATTAATAATGAATTAAATATTACACAATTGAACGCAACTTGGTATCAGTTGTTATTATATAATTTATAAACTATGGTCAGAAACACCTTCATCTTGATTTTTGTATTTGTTTATGTTGTAAACCATAGCTTCTCCCAGGGCGGTTATATCCCGGTAGCCGATTGTGAACCCCCAAAATCCAGCGCATACCTGGACATCAACAATGTCAGAGCCAAAATATTAGGCGGGAGTGATATGTGGTGGGACCTGCAGGGAGCACCTGAGTATGAAGTGCCAAAAGGCAGTGGTAAACACCCGTTTTTTACAGGTGCATTATGGGTTGGCGGCAAAGATGCCAACGATCAATTGCATGTTATGGGACACCGGTTTCGTCAGTCAGGAGTTACTGCTTATCCGGGCCCGCTTGTAACAGGAAACAGCGATGCCGGGACTACCTCTGCTGAGGTGTGCCATGATTATGATCAACTGTACAAAATAAACAGGGAACAGGTGGAAACATTCAGAAAATGGTACGACTGCAAAAAAAATCCCGATTGCAATACTGAAGCCCATTTTCCCGGCTATGCCATTCCGGATGAAATTCTGAACTGGCCGGCACACGGCCCCGCAGGAGGCTATGCATATTACCTTGCTCCTTTTTGGGATGCCAACAATGATGGCGTTTATAACCCTTATGATGGTGATTTTCCGTATTTTGAGTTTCCACATGATGGCATTACCGATAACCCCGATTGCATTGATATACCGGGACTGGAACCAAAACTCTACGGTGACCAGACCATCTGGCAGGTGTTTAACGATTCCGGGAATGATGACGGAACCTTAGGGGGTGAACCCCTCGGATTTGAATTCCACGCCCAGGCTTATGCTTATGCCACCAATGATGTGCTTAACGATCAAACCTTTTACCATTACAGGATGATCAACCGGTCAACCAATGCGTATCATGATGTGTACATTGGGCTTTGGACAGATGCTGACCTGGGTAATCCCAGGGATGACTATGTAGGATGTGATGTTTCAAGGGGACTGGGGTACCATTATAACGGGGACGATGTTGATGAAAACGATGGTTCATCATTAGGATATGGAGATAATCCGCCCGCAGCAGGCATTGATTTTGTAGCCGGCCCATACAAAAATAAAAACCATAAAGACGATGCCAGCAACTGGATAATCACTGAGGACGGAAACCGCCAGATTGATTGCGATGCCGCTGATTTCATGAACGGCAACATCAACGGGCAAAATTTTGAGGATGGCATTGTTGACAATGAACGGTTGGGTATGCAACATTTTATGTATTTTAACGGTACCGGAGGAGGAAATAATCCTGGTACAACCGGACCCGAGGATGCGACAGATCATTATGAGTATTTAACAGGACACTGGAAAGACGGTAGTCACCTTAAATATGGCGGGACAGGTCATCAATCAGATACTTCAGCGACCAATGTAAACACCATGTTTATGTTTCCCGGGGATCCCACAACCGATCCTTGTGGCTGGGGGCAAAACGGGCAGGTAATGCCGGGGTGGTCAGAAGAAACGGAAGGAAACGAGCCTTATGACAGGCGGTATGTTATCAGCACCGGGCCAATCAGCATGGAACCCGGCGCTGTCAATGATTTTACCATCGCTGCCTTGTATGGCAGGGCGTTTAAAGGCTCTGCATGGGAAAGTGTAAAAGCACTGAAAAGGGTGGATGATGCTGTACAGGCCATGTTTAACCGTTGTTTCAGGGTGCTCGACGGGCCCGATGACCCGGAACTGAACATCGTGGAACTTGACGGAAAACTGGTGTTACAGATCATGAATGACATCACTTCAAACAATTACCTGGAATCCTATAAAGAGCGTGATCCCAAAATACCTGGCGATGCTGTTGATAACAATGATGAAAAGTACTATCATTTCCAGGGATACCAGGTATTCCAGTTGAAAGATGAGCATGTGGACTTTTGGGAAAACCGCTACGATACCACCAAGGTTAAAGCCATTTTTCAGTGTGATATTAAGGATGATGTGGAAAACCTTGTCAATTACAAACTCAACCCCGAAAGCGATGCCCTGGATGAACAACTCGAAGTAAACGCTGCCAATGAAGGCATTGTTCACAGTTTTGAACTCACCACCGATGCTTTCCCGTGGGGAGATGAGGATAAACTGGTGAATCACAAAACCTTGTATTTTGTTGCCAAAGCGTATGCTTCCAACCAGTGGAACGTTTTTTCTTCCAATGACCCCGGCAGTTTTTCAGGCCAAACAGAACCTTATCTTACGGGAAGAGAAAAACCGGTCATCTATAAGGCCACAGCCCATAAAAACCTGCCGGAAAACCAGGGAACGGTGTTGTTTTCCGATTATGGTGACGGGGTAGAGATTACACAAATGGAGGGCTATGGCAATGGCAACAATGTCATTGATCTTACTGAAGCATCCATTGAAACCATCATGAGGGGATCACCGTGGAAAGATACGACACCCACATACCAACAAGGCAGAGGCCCCGTTGATGTGAAAGTCATTGATCCTTTGAATGTGGTGAATGATACATATACACTGGAATTTATCAATGCTAATGTCAACTATTATGGACTGGTGGAAGAAACTGACTGGATACTTGTCAACGCTGATAATGATACCATAGATTCTGATCATGCCATTACAAAAAACAAAAATGAACAATTGTTGCCAGAACTGGGATTGAGTATTTCAATTGCGCAGGTTGACCCGGCAGCTTATAAAAACAGAAATCCAAACAGAAACGGTTTCCTGGAAGCATCCATAGCGTTTGAAGACCCTGATAAACCATGGCTGGCTTTTGTTCCCGACGGTGATAAATTTGATGCTTTCAACTGGATCAGGGTCGGAACGTATTATGATGGTAACTTTATGTCCCCCAATCCAAATTATGATGATTACCTGGGCATGGACCCGGATGAATACTATGAAGACATCCTGGGAGGCACATGGGCGCCTGTATATCTGACGTCCACATTCAAATACGGGCCTTGTTATAACAGGTCGCAAATGGACATTGACAAATACGGGCCTTTATCCAGTGTTGATATCGTTATTACCAGCGACAAGTCAAAATGGACAAGGTGTGTGGTACTTGAAATGTGTGAAAACGAATGGACAACCAACGAATATGGCTATGAAGTAGAAGTTACACCCAGGGTAAATTATCTCTCTGAAGGCAATGCCCTGCGTTTTGACCTGAGGCAATCACCTTCAGTAGATAAAGATGGAAATCCGGATAACTCCAGTACGCACGGCATGGGTTGGTTCCCTGGATATGCCATTGATGTGAGAACCGGCGAGCGCCTCAACATGGCTTTTGGCGAAGACTCATGGCTTGCCGGCGACAACGGTAATGATATGATGTGGAATCCGTCATCAAGCGTTTATGATTCCCTCAACGGACCACGTTTTGGCGGGAAACACTACATCTACGTTTTTGGGCATACCAACAATGTGCAAACCCCGGAAATCTCATCACCTGCTTATGATTCATGCAAATGGATTTACAATAAAATGCGTCAATATGAAGAAACCAGAAGTGTGATGTACAAGAGAAGGGCACTCAGCGGTGCCATGTGGACAGCCATACCCTATCTCAATGATGATTGTGATTTGCTCGAAACTGATGTAAAAATACGCATCAGGCTTGCCACGCCCTATTTTTACAGGGATTTTCCCCCCGAAGATACCGTCCGTGACAAGCCGTGTAAATACGTATTCAACACAACCAACATCCAAACCATGACCCAAAACAGTGAAGTCGCGGAATCTGCCCTCGACCTGATACGTGTGGTGCCCAATCCGTATTATGGGTATTCTTATTATGAAAGCAGCGGAACAAGGTGTGTAAAAATCACCAACCTGCCACAAACCTGTACCATCAGCATTTTTGATGTATCAGGCACACTTGTACGGCGTTTCACCAAATCGGATGATATGCCATGGCTGGAATGGGACCTCAATGATCAATCCGGCAAACGCATTGGCGGCGGCATGTACATCATACACATTGATGCACCCGAAATCGGTGAAAAAGTGGTGAAATGGTTCGGGGCAATGAGTGAATGATAGTTAATGATTTTTTCAACTATATGTATCTTATTAGCACTCATCAGCTAAAATATAGTTTTGGTCTAAAACCACTTGTGGATTTGAGGTAAAATAAAAATAATGTTGTGTGATTTGTAAAAACTGTGTATATTTGCACTCAGGAATCCCCTCAAGAAAATTGAAGGGGGTTCTTTTTTATTGTGTTTTTTAAAATGATAGCCCTATGGCAAAGATGACATATGTAACCGAAGAAGGTCTGAAAAAGATGAAAGAGGAACTGAAGCAAATGCAGACAGTTGAGAGACCTGCTATATCCAGACAAATAGCCGAAGCAAGGGATAAAGGTGATCTTTCAGAAAATGCTGAGTATGATGCAGCCAAAGATGCCCAGGCTATGCTGGAAATGAAAATAGCAGAACTTCAGGAAATAATTAATAGTGCCAGGGTAATTGACCCTTCTAAGATTGATACAAAAACTGTACGGATTCTCAGCAAAATAAAGATCAGGAATACCAAGAATAACGCTGTCATGAAGTATCAGATTGTGGCAGAAAGTGAAGCTGACCTTAAAACAGGAAAAATTTCCATTGACACCCCCATTGCCAAAGGACTTTTGGGGAAAGAAGTGGGTGATGTTGTAGATGTTGATGTGCCCAATGGAAAATTGCAACTGGAAATCCTTGAAATCAGTATGTAATTCTTATAATTATGGGTTCAATATTTTCAAAAATTGTAGCTGGTGAAATTCCTGCACATAAAGTGGCTGAAGATGACAATTTCCTTGCCTTTTTTGATATCAATCCGTTGAAAAAAGGGCATACACTGGTTATCCCCAAAAAAGAAGTGGATTATCTCTTTGATCTTGACAGTGAAACCTATCAGGGGCTTATGGATTTTACAAAACGGGTGGCCAAAGCACTGGAACCAAACGTTGACTGCAAACGTCTCGCTGTCGTGGTGCTCGGCCTCGAAGTGCCTCATGCCCATGTACACCTGATCCCAATGGACAAAGAATCAGATGTGCATTTCTCTAACCCGAGGGTGCAAATGACTGATGCGGAATTTAAAGCACTGGCTGAAAAAGTACAACATAGTTTTGAATGAAACCGGTTTAAGTTGTCCGGAACGGATAAATGATAGCAGTTTTTCTTAAGATGGTCTGTTGAATAACAAAATCCGGGGGCACGGTGACTATGATTCAACCTGGATATAGTAATTGTTGAATGTGCTGTTAAAATGTAGTTTGACATTCGAAATAAGGATAGGATTTAATAAAATAAACAATATCCGTGATGTAGAAAACTAAGCTTGTTGTATTTTCTATGATGTAACCTTTTTTATTGTAAAAAGCCATGATCAATGGCATGATCAATGAGTACTTTCATGCCTATAGCGATCAGGATCAGTCCGCCAATGATACCAGTCCATTTTTTCAGGATAGAAGTACTGATAATTTTACCGGTCATCAGACCAAGAACACTGGCTGTGAATGTAATTATAAAAATGATAGTGGTTGTAAGCCATATGTTTACACGCAGCAAACCCAGCGAAAAGCCTGTTGCCAGGGCATCAATACTTGTTGCCAGTGACATGGTAATAATCAGGCGTGGACCAATGTTAAAAACTCCCTTTCCTTTTTTAGCAAGAAAAGGCTCCCGCATCATGTGAAAACCGATAAGAAAAAGCAAAGCAAATGCCAGCCAGTGATCCCAGCTATTGATGTACTGAAGCAGGTTATAACTTGCAAAATAGCCAATCAACGGCATACCGGCCTGAAAAACAGCAAAGCTGAAAGGAATCAGCAGCCTGTATTTCCATGACAATGGTTTACAATTCAATCCGCATGTAACCGCTGCGATAAATGAATCAAAACTCAGGGCAATGGCAATGCCTGTAATAATTAAAAGGTTCATGGAAACGCAAAATTATAAAAATTCATGAACAACGGAAGCTAATTTTTGCTTGTGTGTGAGGATATACGATTTCTTCTTCCTGTTTTGTGACAATGCCTAAGTGCATAATAACTGGTTTTATAATCAATGAAAAATATTAGCTAAACAGCCAAAAGTAAAATCCGATCTAAAAAAAAAACCGTATAGAATAAACATTCAGCCTTACCTGAAAATGTAGTTCTTCCGGTAAAAGATCAGGTTTAAATCTGTCCGCCGAATTCCATCAGATAAGCTTTAATGAAAGGATTCAGGTCACCATCCATCACAGCCTGTACGTTGCCGGTTTCATGCCCTGTTCGCAGGTCTTTGACCATTTTGTAGGGATGCATCACGTAAGAACGGATTTGTGAGCCCCATTCGATTTTTTTCTTTTGTCCTTCACGTTTTTCCTTTTCCTCCATTTGTTTTCGGAGTTCCCTTTCATACAATTGAGATTTGAGCAAACGCAGGGCATTGTTTTTATTTTTATGTTGTGACCTGGTTTCTGTGTTTTCGATTGAAATTCCTGTCGGTTTGTGATTGAGGCGTACACCGGTTTCCACTTTGTTGACGCTCTGTCCACCGGCTCCGCTGCTTCTGAATGTATCCCATTCTATATCGGCAGGATTAATGTCGATTTCAATATCATCATCAACCAGTGGGTAAACAAACACAGATGCAAAAGAAGTATGCCTTTTATGGGCAGAATCGAAAGGTGAAAGCCTCACTAACCTGTGAACCCCGTTTTCGGTTTTCAAATACCCATACGCAAATTCTCCGGCAAATTCCAGGGTGACAGATTTTATACCGACCTGGTCACCATCTGTTCTGTGGATTTGTTTAATTGAATAATTGTTGGTTTCACCCCATCTCAAGTACATACGCATAAGCATGTCTGCCCAATCGTTGCTTTCTGTTCCACCGGCGCCGGCATTGATTGTCATTACGGCATCCATGCGATCTTCATCATTCCTTAGCATGTTTTTCAGCTCCAGGTTTTCAAGGGCATTGAGCAAGTCCTGATGAGCCTCTTCCAGTTCTTCGCCGGAAGCTTCCCCATTGTCAGCAAAATCCAGGAGTACTTCCAGATCATCCAATTTTGTTTTTACAGCTTCGTATGATTTTATCCATTGTTTTTCGGAAGCTGATTTTTTTAATATTTTCTGAGCATTATCAGGGTTGTCCCAGAAATCGGGTTTCCGGCTTTCGCTTTCCAGTTCTCTGATATTTTCCAGTCTCTTATCAATGTCAAAGATACCCCCTTAGCGCTTCGATACGCTCCTTAAGGTCTTTCAGTTCTTCTTGTGTGATCATAATGATACGTGTTTAGATTGTGTTTGTTAATAAAGTACATCTTGTAAAAATAAAAGTCGGAAGTCCGAAGTCGGAAGCCGGAAGTCGCTCGGGTCTTCGGACTGATCAGTTACCATTGTCAATTAAAGATAAAAGTTCGACTTTATAGACAGACTCTATATAATGAGCATAGCATCTCCGTATGTTCCGAACCTGTATTTTTCTTCAATGGCCACTTTATAAGCATGCATAAGCATTTCATATCCTGCAAATGCTGATACCATTATCATTAAGGTGGATTTTGGTAAATGAAAATTGGTGATCATGCTTGTTGGCACATTTATTTCATAGGGTGGAAAGATAAAAAGGTTTGTCCATCCCTCATATGGTTTTAACAATCCCATGGTGGATTTACTGCTTTCAAGTGTTCGCAGTACTGTTGTTCCAACAGCGCACACCTGGCGCCGGTTTTCTTTTGCTTTATTCACTTTGTCAGCAGTTTCCTGGGGGATTGTTATTTCTTCGCTGTCAATTTTGTGTTTTGTCAGGTCTTCAACTTCCACATTCCGGAAATTCCCAAGACCTACATGGAGGGTAATAAAGCCATAATCAACACCAATGATCTCCAGCCGTTTCAGTAATTCACGGCTGAAGTGCATGCCGGCAGTAGGGGCAGCCACAGCACCCTCTTTACTGGCAAAGATTGTCTGATAACGTTCCTGGTCTTCTTCTTCCACGGGCCGTTGAATAAATTTGGGAAGAGGCGTTTCACCAAGCCTGTACAAGGTATCTTTAAATTCTTCATATGATCCGTCAAACAGGAACCGTAATGTGCGTCCCCGGGAAGTGGTGTTATCAATGACTTCAGCGAGCAGACTTTCGTTTTCACCGAAAAACAACTTATTGCCTATGCGAATTTTCCTGGCCGGATCAACAAGTACGTCCCAAAGTCGTTGTTCCCGGTTCAATTCACGGAGCAGGAACACTTCTATATCAGCATTTGTTTTTTCTTTTTTGCCCCGTAGCCGTGCAGGAAAAACCTTTGTGTCATTAAAAATCATGACGTCATTTTCCGAAAAATATTCTTTGACATCTTTGAAAATGCGATGCTCAATTTTCCCGGTTTTCCGGTGAAGCACCATCAATCTCGATTCATCCCTGTTCTTGGCCGGATGTAAGGCTATGCGTTCTTCCGGCAAATTATACTTAAATTGTGATAATTTCATAAATAAACCTGCTTATTTTTATGTTAACACTATTTATTTTTTATTATAAACATTAGCATATACAGTTTAATTGTAAAGAATGTTTCAATTTTTTAAAATATTTTCAATTGTTTTTTGATCGTAAGCTTCAGAAAGCTTGTAATCTCCTATCTGAGTTCTTGTCAATGCAACAAGGTATGCCCCTGAACCAAGTTTTATACCAATATCCCTGGCCAGTGCCCTTAAATATGTTCCCTTATGACATGTAACACATATTGTTAAATAAGGTTTATGCAATTCTGTTAATTCAATGCTTTCAATACAGACACTTCTTTCTTTCAGGTTTGTTTTTTTCCCATTTCTTGCCAGTTCATAAGCACGTTTCCCCCCGGATTTTAAAGCAGAATAGTCAGGGGGGACCTGTTGTATGTTCCCTGTAAAATATTTAAGGCTGTTTTCCAGTGTTTCCCTTGTGATATGGTCAGTTGGAAAATGTTCATTTTCTTCGGTTTCAGTATCAAAAGAGGGGGTTGTTGCACCCAATTTGATTTTGGCTACATACACTTTTTTCATTTCCTGAAGGCCGGCAATTTGTTTTGTGGCTTTCCCGGTACACACAAGTAAAAGCCCTGTGGCTTTCGGATCAAGCGTTCCTGCATGGCCAATTTTAATCTTATCGATACCACGCTGGTGTTTTAACTGAGCCCTGATATTTTTAACCACATCAAAGGATGTCCAGTATAGAGGTTTATTCACGGGGATTACAACCCCGCTTTGAAAATCCTTTGTATGTTGGTTAAAAAGTTCCATTTTACATAAATAATATTAGTGTACCTCCAACTA
>JBNJGX010000034.1:0-14988 GCA_051748025.1 Bacteroidota bacterium | reverse complement strand
GGAGGCAGAGACCATCTTTAATGGACATGATAATGTTCCCGCTGCCCAAATAAAAAAATTACTTGTTAAGGGTTGCCGTCATCACCCGTCCGTCTTCTTTGAAATCAATTTTCACATTGACCCTTTCGGGGGGGAGGATTGATTCCGCATTTTCCGGCCATTCGATGAAAATCATATCTGCCATGTCAAGGTATTCTTCAAATCCGGTGTGTAATATTTCTGCCGGTTTTTCGATGCGGTAAAAATCATAATGGCAAATGTGCTTATCACCGGCGGTAAAATATTCATTCAGGATAGCGAAACTCGGACTTGTAACATCATCTTCGACTTGTAAAATGTTGCAGATGGCTTTGATAAAGGTGGTTTTGCCGGAACCCATCGGGCCATAAAAAGCAAATACCTGCTCATGTCCAAAATCGGCCAGGAATTGATTTGCTGTATTATGGATATCACTGATGGAATTTATGTGGTATGCCTTCATTATTCTGATTTTGGCTTAAGATGAATGATGGGGACAAGCATTTCTTCCAGTGATATACCGCCATGCTGAAACGTATTTTTGTACATTTTCATAAAATGTTTGTAATTGTTGGGATAGACAAAATAATCATTGGCGGTGGCAAAAATATAGGCAGAGCTGATGTTTGATTTCGGCAGGTATGCTTCCTGGGGCTTTTTGATTTCAAACACTTCTTTTGGGTTGTAATTCAGGCTTTTTCCCTGTTTATAGCGCAGGTTTGTGGTTGTTTTCCGGTCGCCGATAACCTTAATGGGATTTTGAACCATTATGTTGCCATGGTCAGTTGTCAGAAAGAGCTCAATATCATGCTGTGCCAGAGCCTGCAACAGATCATGCAGCGGGGAGTGATTAAACCATGATTTTGTAAGGGATCTGTAGGCCGGTTCGTGCGAAGCGAGGTCTTTTATCATTTTCATGTCAGTGCGTGCATGAGAGACCAGATCCACAAAATTGACCACAATGGCATTCATATCATGATGTAAAATATTGTTGAGTTTATCAGCAATTTTATGGCAATAATTTATGTCTGTGGCTTTTTCATAGTGCACCGTTTTATCTTTTCCGAAAAAGCGTTTTACATGGTTTCTGAGCATATCTTCTTCATACAGGTTTTTTCCGCCTTCTTCATGGTCATCTTTCCAGAGATCAGGATACATGTTATGAATTTCAGAAGGCATAAGTCCGCTGAAAATGGCATTTCTGGCATATTGGGTGGCTGTTGGGATAATACTGTAATAGATGTCATCGCTTTTGATATGATAAAAACGTGATATTGCGGGTTGAATGGCTTTCCAATGGTCATACCTCAGGTTATCAATGATAAGGAACACCACTTTTTTATTTTCTTTAAGCAGGGGAAATACAGTGTTTTTGATCAGTTGGTGAGACATGAGTGGTTTGTCGTCATGGTCAGATTTCAGCCAATGCTGATACTGTCTGCTAATAAATTTTGCGAAGCTGTTATTGGCTTCATCTTTTTGCATTTTTAAAATTTCATCAAGGGTATCATCATTTGAGGCTTCTATTCTCAGTTCCCAATTAACCAGTTCCTGATATATATCTTTCCATTCGTCGTGTGAAAGGGATTCGTTGATGCGCATACCAAGTTTTCTGAATTCAGCCTGATAATCCATACTGGTTTTTTCCGAAAACAGGCGTTCGTGGTCAATGTTTTTTTTGATGCTCAGAAGTATTTGGTTTGGATGTACAGGTTTAATCAGATAATCATTAATCCGAGCCCCAATGGCCTGGTCCATAATGTTTTCTTCTTCACTTTTTGTGATCATTACCACGGGCACATCAGGGGCAATGGATTTAATTTGCTCGAGGGTCTCAAGTCCGCTTAGGCCGGGCATATTCTCATCCAGAAAAATCAGGTTATAATTGTTCTGTTTTACCATATCAATGGCATCTTTTCCATTGGTGGCAGTGTCAATTTGATACCCTTTATGTTCGAGAAATATGATGTGTGGTTTCAGCAGGTCAATTTCATCATCTGTCCACAGGATTTTAACATTGTTGCTCATGATAAGGTGTTTTTATTTAGAGTTTGTCCATAAAGTAAAGCTTATATTTTAAAAGCACCAAATTACAAATGTCAAATAACAAATAAATTCCAAACATCAATTTCCAAAATTTCAATAATTTTGACTGCACTCGACTTGTTTAGGTCATTGGCATTTTGAAAATTAAATAATTTTGGCTGCACTCGGAAGAGCTCAAGCAACCCTTCGGCTCCGCTCAGGACAGCGGCTTTGCCTCTGCCCTCGTTTGCACAAAATTTGAAATTTATTTGAGGTTTGACTTCGTCTTTTTCCTCCTTGCAAGGCATAGTCAAAGCAACCCTTCGACTATGCTCAGGACAGCGGCTTTGCCTCTGCCCTTGCTTCGTTCGTCAATTGTTATTTGATTTTTGTTATTTCATTATTCAATATAGATAAATCTTCGACTTTATTGACAAGCACTATTTAGTGCATCTAAGAAAACTATTGAATTTTAAAAATAACAAATTTTCATAATTTTGAGCTTTAAAATTTGGATATTATTTGATATTTGAAATTTGTTTTTTGGGATTTTCTGCCAAAATATGTCAGAAAATAAAATTTAAGACACTAATAGTGCATCTGGTAAAAGGTCAGATACTTTTCAAGGTCTTTATCATCTTTTAGGCGCTCATAATTACTCTCGGAGATCACAAATTGGGTATAATGTTCAGGGGCAATATCACCAAACACATTATCATTGGTTTCAATGAGTTTCATGTAGTTTATTGATTGTTTTTTTCCTTTGAAAGGTTTGACAAAGACCAATTCTGTTTTTTCATCAAGTAAATAATAAAGTACCCTGAATGTTGTACGGCTGAAGGTAAAGATATTGAAATTAGAGATCTCAAACCTGAGTTGTTTTGTGTTGATTTCATCAGTATTGGCACTAACCACATAATAATGTGTCTCATCGGGATCAAAATCATATGTTTCTTCAGCGATTTCTTCCATTGACGGGGCTATTTCAGAGTCAGATGTATCAGATGGTTGTTCCCTGGTAACTTCAGGTCTGCTTTCCAGATCAGCGAGCAGGGCATCGATATCACTTTCGCCCAGGTATGATAAAATGCCGGAAGCTCGGCTGACTAATTTGGAATCGGGATAGTCCTGAATAAAAGTAGCCAGTTTTTGTTTAAGTTCAATTTGCTTTATGTTGAGTGCATTTGCCATAATATCCAGAAATTTCACTTTATCAGTAATCTCCGATTCCGGATAATTTTCATAAAATTGTTGACATTGTTGTCTGACTTTGGCCATTGAACCTTTTTTGAAATTTTCGTAAATAGATTCGTAGAATTCTGATGCTTTCTTTTGTTTTTCAATGAGTTCCTGTATGTAACCCGGATTCTTCAGGATTTTTGCATACCGGCTGTCGGGAAACTGATTGAGGATTTTTTTCTTGTAGGTTTGTTTTTTTTGTTTATTATCTTTTTCGTCATATAGCTCATAAAGGTTATAATAGCTCAACAATTTGTATTCGTGGTCGGGAAAACGTGAATTAAGGCTTTCAAAAGCAGTAATAGATTGGTCATAGTCATTAAATTTGTCCTTGAAAATGTTTCCGAGCTGGAAAAGGGCTTCTTTGATTTGCTGATTTGATACTTCCATGAGGGAATCATTCAAAGGCAGATCCTGCAAGTAGTATTTTCGTGATTTGTTATCTGTTATCCTGTCAGCTTCACTGGCACTGTCGCTAGCGGTACTGTCCTCTTCCATGCTATCATCGGAAACTGTTGCTTTATTGCTGCGCCTCCAGTGGTCTTCCAGTTTACGTTTTCCCCATTTTTTCTGGAATTCATTGACCCCAAAACTTAGTGTTGCCGGATTATAAAAATACCATTTGCCACCACTGGGTGCATTATTATCACGTCCTCCCCTGCGCTGATCAAATAGCATAGAATTTTGTTGTTGTTGCTGTTCCATCTCCCGCTGCCTTTTTTCTTCTTCAACCACTTCCTGTATAATACTATCAATCATTTTGTTACGTTCTTTGTCGCTCAGATTTGCTACCATTTGCAGGCTGTCCTGGGTTTCTACTACATCGAGGTTTGTAACCAGTTTGTTGAGGTTGTTGCTTAAGGTTTTTATCTTGCTATACCTGGGGTGTTCTCTTGAAAGGTTGATAATACAGGTGTCATAATAGGCCTGAGAGAGGCGGTAGTTAGGTATTTCGTAATAAATATCTCCCAGTTTCATACATGACTGGGCTTTTTGGTTTGTATTGTCAACTGAATTTTCACTGGAGAGTTTGTAATTTTTAATGGCTTCTTTGGTTTTTCCGTTTTTATACTCTACTTCGGCCAGTGCATAGTAAATTTGATCAAGGTATTCGATGTTTTTATCATCATTAATCATTTTTGTGAGGAGTTTATGCATTTCTTTGTATGAGCCACCCATTTTACCATAACACTCCGCCATGTTTATTTTTGCATTGAATTCAAGTTCATAAGTGCTGCTTTTCTTTGTTACAATTTCAAATTTTTCCGCAGCTTTTTGGAAATCACCTTTATCTTTATAAATCTGGGCAAGAATATACTGATGCCTTGTACGTTGCAATTTGTCTTTATTTTCTTCGATGGCCTTTTTGAGATGGGGAATAGCCCTGTTCTCATTATTCTGTGCCAGATAATAGGCAGCTTGCAGGATTTCAAATTCTGTGTATAAATCTTCCGGAAAATCCTCTTCTGCGTCAATCTGGTCAATCCATTTTTTTGTTGATTGCATATTGCCGGTGGCCAGTGCTGTGCGCCCCAGCCATATCATTGCTTTGAACCGAATGGGTTCATTGGGAAATTCACGGAGTATGTATTCGAAATTTTGTCTTGCCGGCATGAATTCATTTTTAACATAATAAGCTTTGCCCATAAGCAGATAGGAATCGTCCACCCACTTACAGTACTCGTTTTTTTCCATGAATTCCTTATCTTTTTCACTCAGTTTCCCATCTTTTCTTTGAGGATCAACTTTGATAGAGTGTTTCTTAATGGTTTTTGACGCTTTTTTGATGGCTTTGTCCATGTCTGAGGTTGCAGCCTGTGCAGTTTCTTCATCTCCAATGATATATACCGGCAGCCGGCGTGTGAAATCAAAGCTTTGCTGGTCTTTGATCCGTTTTATGCCTTTACGGTATGCTTCTCTACCATTAAAATATACATTATAATGCGCAGTTATGTTGTGGTACGTCCTGTTTAGCCATGTGTTTTTTTCTGTTGAACATGAAAGCACGATCAAAACCACAAACAAAAAAGTCAGTTTTCTATGTTTAAGAATGTTTTTCAAGCCTTGTACACTTAGTTAATAATAAAACTAAAAAACACATAAATTATTATCATTCAACAGTTACAGATTTAGCCAGATTTCGTGGTTGATCGACATTACAACCACGCATGACAGCGGTGTAATAAGAAAAGAGCTGCAATGGAATAACCGTGAGCAGTGGAGCGAGTGCAAATTCAGTGGATGGAACTTCCACCACGTGGTCAGCCATTTTACTGATGGTATCATCTCCTTGTGACACAATGGCAATAACGACGCCTTTCCGGGCTTTAACTTCCTGAATGTTGTTCACGATTTTATCGTATGATTTATCTTTTGTGGCAATGATAATCACCGGCATATTTTCATCAATTAGAGCAATGGGGCCGTGTTTCATTTCTGCTGCCGGGTAACCTTCGGCATGGATATAAGATATTTCTTTTAGTTTTAGTGCCCCTTCCATAGCCACAGGATACAGGTAGCCCCTTCCCAGGTATAAAGCATTGGTTGCATTTTTGTATATGGAGCTGATTTTACGGATATAATCTGTTTGTTCCAGGATTGTACTGATTTTATCAGGGATGAGATTTAACTCAGTGATCAAATTTTCATACGTTGCTTGTTTGAGTGCCCCGTTTTTATGACCAATTTCTAAGGCCATCATAGTAAGTACGGTAACTTGTGTTGTAAATGCTTTGGTAGATGCTACGCCGATTTCAGGTCCGGCATGTGTATATACCCCGCCATTGGTTGCCCTGGGAATACTGGACCCCACAACATTACATATCCCCAAAACGGTTGCGCCTTTTGATTTTGCCAGCTCAATGGCAGCAAGTGTATCGGCTGTCTCTCCACTTTGGCTGATGGCAATAATGATGTCACTTTCATAAATAATGGGGTCTCTGTATCTGAATTCAGATGCATATTCTACTTCAGTAGGGATACGTCCAAATTCTTCTATCAGAAATTCCCCTACAAGACCGGCATGATAACTTGTTCCGCATGCAATAATTATAATCCGCCTGGCATGGATAATGTCTTTCATTACATAATGCAGTCCCCCCAGTTTAAGTGTTTTGTTGTTTGGTCTGAGCCTTCCTCTGAAAGTATCTGTAATAGAACGTGGTTGCTCATGGATTTCTTTCAGCATGTAATGGTCATAGCCGTTTTTTTCTATTTTATCCACATCCAGTTCGAGTTTTTGGACAACCGGCTTTTTGTGGTGTTCTGTGCTTTTCAGGTTACGAAGGTTCATTCCGGATTTGCCAATGACAGCCAGATCATCATCATGCAGGTAAATTACTGACTTTGTATGTTCAACAATGGGTGTGGCATCGCTGGCGAGAAAATACTCCTGCTCTCCAACCCCAATAACCAAAGGGGACCCTTTCCTTGCAGCGATAAGTTTATCTTTTTCATCCGTGCATGCAATCACCAGTCCGTAAGCGCCGACAACTTTACCAAGGGCGAGGCGGACAGCAGTTTCTGCATCAAGGTTTCCTTTCAGGTAGATATATTCAATCAGGTTTGCCAGCACTTCTGTGTCAGTTTCACTCCTGAATTTATAATCCCTGTCTTCGAGCCGTTTTTTTAAGCGGGTATAATTCTCAATTATTCCATTGTGGATAACAATGAACTTGTTGTTCATGCTTTGATGCGGGTGGGCATTTACATCATTGGGTTCGCCATGTGTGGCCCAGCGTGTATGTCCCAGGCCAACGGTGCCATGGAGGTTTTTATTCTTAACAAGGGCATCCAGGTCTGAGACCTTGCCCTTTGTTTTGTATATGTTGTTTTCTTTGTTCAATATGGCTATCCCGGCAGAATCATACCCCCTGTATTCTAACCGTTTTAAGCCATTTATAAGGATTGGATATGCTTGTTTATTTCCTATGTAGCCTACAATTCCGCACATAATTAATTTTTTGGTGTATTGTTGATTCTAATAATCTGATGTTATTATTTTTATTTGCATTGGAGATTCCTCATGAGCACCGCCGTAAACAGCACAATGTCCGGCAGTTGTTCTGTTGTTTAGTGGAAACATATACAGGTTGTTATCCACTTCTATTGTTCCGTCATTTTTTACAAGCTCCTGAACAAACAGCGGAATATTAAAAATATATTCAGTTTCGTCTTCTGATAAATTGCCACCAAAGTGCTCAGAACTGATTTTATAGTCAGAAAGAAACTCAAGTACGCCTTCACTGTTTTCATAGATTATGGTCAGGTTACCGGGAACCCCGTATGTATTGTCGAAATCCGGGTTGATTTTAACCTGCAATTGTGCTTTGTTAATGCCTTGTTCTGCCAGAGACTCAAGTTTTTCTTTGTCTTTTACCCTGATTATTGTTTTTAATCCGGCTGCCGAATGTAAAAAAGCAACTTCTTCATTTACGGTGTCATTCAGAGCTTCGTTTAACCCGGATGATGCTGAGCTGTAATCGTGATCAAACATATTGATCCGGACACAACTTGTATTGATATCAAAATCAAATGTGGATGTTTCATCGTTATCATCACTATAATGCAAAACAAGCCGGCTGTTTTCAGAAATCAGATTGATGTAAGCAATGCCGCCGCCATCAGTATTTTGCGTTTTGGGTTTCAGGTAAAATCCATTTATTGTTGATAATAAAGCTTCGTTGTCTTCATAAAGTTCCGGGTCACTAAAGATATTGAGGAAGTCTTCGTCCTCAATTTTCAATGTAGAAACGGTATCATCCGGATTGACAGCAATTTTATATTCTCCGAGGCGGTAAAGGTTATTTTCGCTGGTATCCATATCTTTTCCATAATCAGAATAATAGGTTTCTTCCATGTCGAAATCAGTGTTTTTAATCTGATACAGACATAAGGTAATACTGTCATCCGGATTACCATAATAATTGGTATGGTCAAGGTGTAATTCCATATATTCCGGATTGATAACAGCGTCTTCCTCCACATTGCTGGATGATAACCTGACCTGGGTAATAAACGATGCATCGGTGATGCCAAAGTCTGATTCATTGACACTGCCGATAAGGCTGATGGTACGGTTATTACTGGCAATGTTGCTGTCTCTGACGGTGTGTGTTTCCACACCAAGGGTATCACTGGCAATAATGATTTTATCTGATCCTGGTTGCAAACTGATACCTACTTCAGAGGGGTCCTTTTCACAGGAAGTAAGGTTTAATATCACAATAAGGGAAAAAATGATGCTGAAAGCATTCCGGATTCTTTTCATAAATGTGTTATTCTTTTTTTTGTATTTCATCATAAAAGTCTGAATATGCATCAACGAAATTTTCAGGGTCCTGGTATTCGAGTACGGGCATATTTTTTTCTTTTACGTAATCAACAAGTTCAGGATGAATATTTTTACTTCCAAAGATTATGGCATCAGAATTATCAATTGCCATTTTATTGAGATTGACAAAATCCGGGTTTTTAAGCTTTTCAAGGTCTTTTTTTGAAATTCCTTCAAAATCTGCAACGTCAAAAATTCGTTTATTCAATGGTTTCGAAAAATCATCTTCGTAAATGCTGTAAACGATTTTTAAATCATTAAACAAGGGGTCATCAATATATGATTTTTTTAAATATAATGGCACAAATGCAGAAAACCATCCATGTACATGTACTATTTCGGCAGACCAACATAATTTCTTAACCGTTTCAAGTACGCCACGGGCAAAAAATATGGCACGTTTATCATTGTCTTCATATTCATTCCCGTTTTTATCTTTTACTGTTCCTTTGCGGTGAAAAAAGTCTTCATTATCAATAAAATAAACTTGTAATCTCGCCGATTGAATTGATGCCACTTTGATAATCAGGGGATGATCAAAATCTTCGAGGATCAAATTCATTCCGGATAAACGTATGACTTCATGCAGTTGATTTCTGCGTTCATTAATTGAGCCAAACCGGGGCATAAATGTTCTGATCTCTTTTCCTTTTTCCTGTATCCCCTGTGGCAACTGCCGCCCGATTAAAGACATTTCTGATTCCGGCAGGTAAGGTGTTATTTCCTGGGTAACGAATAATACTTTTTGCTTCATCATTGAATGATATTATTAGTAACCTACAAAAGTAAACATTTTTTTTGAGAATATGCAATTTTGAAAATGGCATTTATTGAACATCAAAGCTATTTGCCAATGTATTGAAAAAAGGAAATATTTAGGCTTAGCAAAGGGTTATTATTTGGGTTACACTCAAATTAAATATTCACAACACATTTTTTTAATGCTATTTTTTCTCTAATTGATAATTACGGCTATTTTAGCAACAATATATCACATAAATTCAACAAAATTTATTGATTCTGTTAAAAACTTTTTACCTTTACACAAAGCAATGAGAACAACATGATAATGCGGCATTTCATAACATCAGCATTGTTGATAAGCATAATGTTAAGCTTTATGCCGCAAGCATCATGTCAAGACATACACTACAGCCAGTACATGTATTCCCCCCTCAATTTAAACCCAGCCGAAGCCGGAAACTTTAGTGGTGATTACCGTTTTGTTGTGAACCACAAACGGCAGTGGCTAAGTTTCGCTGATGCATATAACACGTTTTCAGGCGCTGTTGACCGCAGGTTTTTGGAATCATCCACATTGCAACCGGGACTTGGATTATTGTTCAACAATGATATTGCCGGAGACGGGGATTTTGGCACCATGCAAATTCATGTCCCGTTATCCCTGACTTATACCATGGAAAAAACCGGTATATCACTGGGCATTTCACCTGCCTGGGTACAACACGGTTTTAATTTCAACGCTTTTTATTTCGGAAATCAGTACACAGGACATCAGTTTGACCCGGATATACCTGTTGGTGAAACCATTGAGGCCGACCGTTTTTCTTATTTTGACCTTTCTGCCGGGGCTGCAGGCAGTTATACTTACAGCGACAGCCTTCGCTTTAACGGAGGTGTTTCCGCCCAGCATCTGACAGAACCGGTAAAGTCATTTTATCAGAATGAAGAAATGAAACTGTGGCTGCGATGGCAGGCATACCTACAGGCTGATTACATAATTGGCGAAAACATTACACTGCAACCTTCGGTTTTGTTCATGAGCCAGGGAAAATACAAAGAAATAAACCTCGGCAGTAATGTTAAATTTGATTTTAACCCCCTGGGGTTACGTTCTGCGTACGCAGGCTTGCACGTCCGTGCCAGAGATGCCGGCATCCTAATGTTTGGCTTTGATTATAATAAAATACGTTTTCACATCTCTTATGATATTAATTTATCAGGTCTGACGCAAATAAGCCGAGGCCGTGGCGGCGTTGAATTATCAGTGATATACATTTTCAAAAAGCTTGAACTCCAGACAAATCCCCCCGTAAAAAAATGTCCAGATTTTATCTAACCATAATACATTTGTCATGCCTGATGTTATTTTTTACCCCTGCTACCCATTCGCAGGATTTAAAAAGCCTTGTGCGCTCAGGGGACATGGCTGCAGAAAACGGCAATTATTTTGGGGCAGCACACTTCTATAAACAAGCCATTCACCTTTCTGAAAATGTTCCCGAACTATATTATAAAATGGCTGAAGCATGCCGCAAGGATAATGATTATGCACAGGCTGCCAAATATTATAACAAACTCGTGCCGCATTTCATTGATAAATTCCCCATGGCCGAATATTACCTGGCTCAAATGCTAAAATCCTGCGAACGGTTTTTGGAAGCCCAGTATCATTTCAGAAATTATTATGAGCGGCACAAAGAAAAGGAAACACTGGAATTAAAAAAGGCAAAACGTGAAATCATTGCATGTGAAAAGGCCCAGCGTATGTTATTCAGGCCTGTCAGCGCAGATATAGAACACATGGATACAAGCATCAACAGCACATACGCCGAACTTTGTGCAGACGGCTATGCCGATAGCCTGACATATTTTACAGCCATATTGCCTACCGATACAAGCAAAAAAGCATTTAATGCTAACATATATCTTAACTCAGATTCCGGCACCACCATCCTGCTTGACAGCCAGATAAATCAACCGGGCATGCAGGCAGCCAACCCTTTTTGGGACAGTGTAACAAATGAATTGTTTTTCACACTTTCAAAAAAAGGAGAACCACCCCACATTTATAAAGCAAAAAAACAAAACAATGGCTGGGCAAAAGCCATAAAGCTTCCGGCACAAATAAATCAGCCGGATTATGCAAGCACCCACCCTGTAACAGTGCACACCGACAGCCTGTCCTATATCCTGTATGCATCAAATAAACCCGGCGGGATGGGCAATTTTGATTTGTATTACAATGTTATCAAAACCAATTCCACCTATAGCCGTCCGTACAACATCGGCAGAAGAACACCTGATGACTCGGAATATGCCTATCTGATTGACACCACTTCAGTTTTTAATACGCCGGCCAATGAAATTACCCCGTTTTATGATAAATCTGACAGTACACTTTACTTTGCCAGTGAATGGTTTTACGGCATGGGGGGATATGATATGTTTAAAATGAATTTTGATTTTAATATGCCCGATACCACAAGCATCTCCAACCTGGGCTACCCCATCAATACACCACGGAATGACCTGTATTACAGGATAGATAAAACACATAAAAAGGCTTACCTCACATCCAACAGGGAGGGTTCTTTAACCTATAAGCACCAGAGCTGCTGTAATGATATTTATGCTTATAAATTACCTGATATCAGTAAAGAACCGGAAAAAACACCGGAAGAAATCAGGCAGGAAGAAATTATTACCATGACCCGGATGGCTGAAAAGATCATACCCCTGACATTATATTTCCACAACGACCGCCCCGACCCCGGTAGCTGGGATACCATTACAAACCAGACATATGATAGCTGCTTTAACAATTACATGGACAGGCAACAAGAATACAAGAAGAAATTTGCAGCAGGGCTCGAAGGAAAAGCCCGGATGCAGGCCATTGACAGTATTGATTTTTTCTTTGAAAACCAGGTAAATAAGGAATTTCAGGAATTGCGAAAATTTTTGTTGCTGCTCGAAGAGTTACTCGCTGAAGAACAACAGGTCATCCTTACCATTAAAGGATACACAAGCCCGCTTCATACCCCGGATTACAATTTGAATCTGGCAAAACGACGTATCAGTAGTTTTATCAATTATATAGAAAATTACAAAGGTGGCAAATTCATGTCATATATAGAATCGGGTCTGTTAAATATTGAAACCCTGCCTTATGGCGAAACCAAAGTAAGAAAAGGCATAAGCGACGACCCTTCAGACAGGCGAAACTCGGTTTATAACCCGCTGGCCGCACAGGAGCGAAAAATTAAAGTCCTGGCTGTAAAAATATCTGAAACTGAAAAACAAAAATAACCCATATCCATTAAAAATATTGAACACTATGAAAGAACGAACATTAGGAATGATTAAACCCATGGCAGTACAAAACGGATATATTGCCCCTATCCTGGATGATATTCATAACGCAGGTTTCAGAATATGTGCCATGCGAATGCAGCAATTAACCAAAGACCATGCAAAGAATTTTTATAAAGTGCATGCCAGCAAAAGCTTTTATGATACCCTTGTTGAATTTATGGCTTCCGGCCCTATTGTGGCTTTTGTGCTTGAAAAATCAAATGCCGTTGCGGATTTCAGGAAACTTTTAGGAGATACTGACCCGCAAAAAGCGCCTGAAGGTTCAATCCGGGCAAAATATGCCAAAGACATCACACAGAATGCCGTACACGGTTCAGATTCCGTAGAAAACGCAAAAAAGGAAATCAACTTTTTCTTTAGTGAAATTGAAATTTACTGATTGGGAGGATAACTTTCAATGAAGTGCGGAGCCGAATCTGCTTGAGCTATGCCGAGTACAGCCAAAATTATGAAAACACCTTATTTTTAAAGTGTTTTTATAGGTTGACAAAAATTCTAAGTTTTTAAACTGTTTGAATATTGTCTATTGAACCTTTGGGAATTACCTGCGAGCTACGGCTTTTAAACCGGCAGGCAGAGCAGGATGGTTTGCTATTTGTCTTTTGTGGTTTTTATTTTTAAAATACAATGGTTTTCTTAGATGTATTATTTAAATGACTTATCTAAAAATAATTTAATATCATATATTTATGTCACAGGTAATATTTGGGCCGGTTCCCTCCCGCAGATTGGGACAAAGCATAGGAATTAACCACATCCCGCCAAAAGTTTGTACATATGCCTGCCGGTATTGCCAGCTTGGCAATGCCATACGCATGCAAACCAAGCGGGAAAATTTTTACGATCCCGATGAATTGATCAGCCAGGTAAAAGCACGTCTGAAAGCATCAGAAAAAGTCGATTTTCTTACGCTGGTACCCGACGGAGAACCTGCATTGGATGCCCGGCTGGATGTACTTGTTACGGGATTGAAAAAACTGGGTATCCCGGTTGCTATTATCAGCAATGCCAGCATGCTGTGGGAAAAAGATGTCAGAAAAGCCATGCTGAAAGCCGACCGTGTGTCTGTAAAAGTGGATGCGGCCACAGAAGCAATGTGGCGAAAAGTTGACCGGCCGCATAAAAACCTGGATTTTAAAACCGTACGCCAGGGCATCCGGGATTTTGCATCTGAATATAACGGCTACCTGATGACAGAAAGCATGCTCATCAAAGGGTATAATGACACCGAAGCGGAGCTGAAAAAAATTGCTGATTTCCTGGGAGAAATCAAGCCGGATGTGTCGTACATTGGCATCCCCACCCGTCCTCCGGCAGACAAGCGAGTTGAACCTGCGGGTGAGGAAGCCTTGCAAACAGCATGGGCATTGTTTTCAGAAAAAATAAAGCATGTCGAATTTCTCATCGGTTATGAAGGCAATGCTTTTGCTGCCAGCGGCGATGCTGAATCCGATATACTTAGTATTACCGCAGTACACCCCATGCGCGAAGATGCCGTGGAAGCGTTGCTGGAAAAGGATAACGCCAGCATGCAACTGATAGAACAACTCATTAAAGACAAAAAACTCCTTCGCCTGAATTTTGGCGGACACAATTTTTATTTGCGGAAATTGAAACAATAATGATATAAGCAGAGATCTACCCATGCAAATTGTTTTTTACAATAAGATTAATGTGTAAATGCGAGCCTATACAGACTTGCCGTTTATACAGTTTTTTTTATCTTTATGCATAAAAAATAATAAAATGGGCAAGCAATCATACATACTGGCTTTTGATCAGGGAACCACAAGTTGCCGCAGCCTGATATTTGACAGGAAATTTAACCTTTGTGGCATCAGCCAGGCAGAAATCAGGCAGCATTACCCCCATGATGGCTGGGTAGAGCAGGATGCTGAAGAAATATATCAGACCCAGATAAAAACAGCCCATGATGTGTTGCAACAAACCGGTGTTAAGCCATCACAGGTTGCGGGTATTGGCATCACCAATCAGCGGGAAAGTTTTGTGGTTTGGGACAAACACACAGGGAAACCTGTACACCCGTGTATTGTCTGGCAGGACAGGCGGACGGCAGCAAAATGTGATGCCATGGCAAAGCAGGATATTTCCCGCATTATACATCGCAAAACAGGCTTGTTGAGTGATCCTTATTTTTCAGGCACCAAACTTCAGTGGCTTCTGGAAAATATTTCCGGCGCCAGGGAAAAAGCAGAAAATGGCGATTGTTTATTTGGCACCATTGACAGTTGGCT